>CAJXHW010000001.1 GCA_913054565.1 uncultured Kordia sp.
ATTATAAGATTTTTTTATAATGAAAATTGATTCTTATTATAAGAGTATCATTTTTTATTATAAAAACAAAGTTTTATCCTAGTGAGAGGGTTATAAGAAGCCTTCAACCATATTAAACGGATGCACTGTAGGTTCAATATCAAACTCAAACCATTCTTGTAAATCGACATCAAAACCAATCCCGTTTAGATAGTTATGTAACGCTAAATTTAGTCCTGTTTTATATTTTGAATGATCGGCTCCTTTGGGGTCTTCGTGCCATAAATCATTTTGCGCAAATCCTTCAAAAACGGGTCCCAAAATGTTAATATCATACTCCTCAGGATTAACACCGATAGGACTATGAACTGTAGTTGTAAATTGATGCCAAAAAGCAGATTGTATACAATTGTTCTCAAACAATTGACGAACTACCTCTAATGAATCAATAGTTTCTTGACCTGTCTGTGTCGGAAAACCATACATTAAATAAGCATGTACCATGATACCATGCTGCGCAAATGCATTTGTCACTCTAGCTACCTGACCAATATCAACTCCTTTTTTCATTTTTTTTAGCAATCTATCAGAAGCAACCTCTAACCCTCCAGTAACTGCTATACAACCTGATTTAGCCAAAAGAGCACATAACTCTAGATTGAATGTTTTTTCAAAACGTATGTTTGTCCACCAAGTAATAAACACCCGTTTTTCTATCAGTTTTTCTGCCAAAGCGCGTAACATTTTTGGTGGTGCTGCTTCATCAACAAAATGAAATCCTGTTGTACCTGTTTCAGAAACAATCTTTTGAATTTTAGCCACCAAATCATCAGCTGTAGTATTTTGATAATTTCCTATATAATCTAAATTAACATCACAAAATGTGCATTGTTTCCAATAACATCCGTGAGAAATAGTGAGTTTATTCCATTTACCATCACTCCATAAACGATGCATTGGATTCATGACATCTAAAAAAGATAAATATTTATCATGTGGCAATCCGACATAGCTTGGTGCTGGTAAATTTTTATGGTGAAAAATGGTATTTGGCAAGTTATTCTTGTAGACTACCCTACCAGATTCCAATATATAAGTACGTTCTAATTGATCAACTTCTATTTGCTCAGATAAAAATTCAGTAATGCGAAGCAATGGGGCTTCTCCATCATCTAAACTAATAAAATCAACGTACTTAAATACGCGAGCATCCTCTAATTGTCTCAATTCTGTATTACAATACCCACCACCAAAAGCAACTTTAATGCCTGGATATTTACGCTTGATATGTTGAGAACAACGTAGAGCTGCAAATAAATTTCCTGGAAACGGAATAGAAAAACACACTAAATTTGGAGTGTGTTTTTTAAGTTGTTTATCTAACAACTTAAGCATTTCTAACTCAATAAGAGTTGGATTATATTGTAAAAACTCTTCTAACCCATTAAAGCTTGAGGCTGAGGTTGCAATTTGTTCAGCATAACGTGTAAATGAGAAAAATTCATCAACATTAGCCTGAATAAAATCACCTAATTCTTCAATAAAAATAGTTGCAAAATGTTTTGCTTTATCCAACACCCCTAAGCTACCAAATGCCCAACTTAAATCCTCTTCTATATTTAATGCTCTATGGGCTTGAGGTAAAAATCCATGGTGTAAAATTTGATATGCCATGGTCACCTCTTGGTGTTGCAAATACTGAATTACAATGTCTACCTTATGAATATAATCGTCTCTTTGTTGCCAAACTAAAGGATATTCATAACTATTATACGCATCTGCTTCTTTAAATATTTTTGCAATAAAACCAGATGTAAAAACAACCGAAAACAGTTCTATACTTAAATCACACTGCTCAACTGGCACGTTTTTTTCAGCTAAAAACCCTCTCAAGTAAGCAGTGGCTGGATAAGGTGTGTTTAGTTGTGTAAACGGTGGTGTTATTAAAAGTGTTTGAGTAGCCATTGTTGAGTATTAAAAACGTAAAGATACAATTTATCTGTTCTGTTGTTAGTATTCAAAAAAAGCTCATCTGTAATACAAATGAGCTTTTTTTTATAATAGAATGTAATTTTAATTTTTTGCTTCTGACGGGTTTAACATTCCCCACAATCTATCCTTTAAAGCCATTATGTTTTGTTGTGCTACAGATGAAATGAACATATATGGTACACCTAATGTTTTGTCAAGGTCCACTTTCATTTCAGCTTGCAACTCGTCATCTAGCATATCTGATTTAGATATGGCTACGAAACGATCTTTATCCAACATTTCTGGATTGTATTTTTCCAGTTCGTTTAATAAAATTCCATATTGTTCTACAATATCTGTTGCATCTGCAGGGATTAAAAACAGTAGCGTTGAATTTCGTTCAATATGACGTAAAAAGTAATGTCCTAATCCTTTACCTTCAGATGCTCCTTCAATAATACCAGGGATATCTGCCATTACAAATGACTGAAAATTACGATACTCAACAATACCTAAATTTGGCTTTAAAGTTGTGAATTCATAATTAGCAATTTTTGGTTTAGCTGAAGTAATTACAGATAATAGTGTTGACTTTCCAGCATTAGGAAAACCTACTAAACCTACATCTGCCAACAACTTCATTTCTAAAGTCACATTTTTCTCTTCACCTTCTAAACCAGGTTGTGCATAACGAGGAGTTTGATTTGTTGATGTTTTAAAATGCCAATTTCCTCGACCTCCTTTTCCTCCTTTACACAAAATAACCTCTTCTTTATTCTCTGTAATTTCAAACAAAACCTCTTCGGTTTCAGAATCTTTAACTACAGTTCCTAAAGGCACATCTAAATAAATATCTGGCCCATCTGCACCTGTACTCCTACTTTTACTACCATGCCCTCCTTGAAGTGCTTTATGATGGCGTCTGAATTTAAAATGTAATAATGTCCAGTAATTTTCATTTCCACGAATAATGATATGACCTCCACGACCACCATCACCTCCATCAGGACCACCTTTTTCAATATACTTTTCTCTATGTAAGTGCATAGACCCTTTACCTCCTTTACCAGAAGTTACGTGCAACTTTACATAATCAACAAAATTTCCTTCAGTCATAGCAATTTCCCTAGAAAAAGGGATTTCTTTTATTTATAATTCGTCTTACAATGCGTCAATCACAGCACTCAAACGTGATGTAATATCGTCAATTGTTCCTATTCCATTTACAGAATGAAACTTATTTTGAGCGGTATAAAAATCAATTAATGGAGATGTTTTTTCATTGTACTCATCAAATCTGATTCTAATTTTTGCAGCATCTTGATCATCAGCTCGTCCTGAAGTTTTACCTCTTTCCAACAAGCGTTCAATTAATGTATCATCATTTGCCTCTAAAGCTATTGTAGCTGCAATATCCATTTCTTTATCTTCTAAAAACACGTCTAAAGCTTTAGCTTGTGCTGTAGTTCTTGGAAATCCATCAAAAATAAACCCGTTAGCATCTCTGTTTTTTTCTACTTCTGCTTGTAACATATTTATTGTTACTTCATCCGGTACCAATTGACCTTTTTCAATGTATGATTTAGCTAGTTTTCCTAGTTCTGTGTCGTTTTTCATATTGAAACGAAACACATCTCCTGTTGAAATATGAATTAAATTATACTTTGTTTTTAAAAATTCAGCTTGTGTTCCTTTTCCAGCTCCTGGTTTTCCGAATAAAACAATATTAGTCATGCGTTGTGTGTTTTTTATTTGATATATTTCAGGTAAATTTCGTCCTAAACCATCATAATCTAAACCGTAGCCTACTATGAATTTATCTGGGATTTCAATACCTATATAATGTATTTTTAAGTCTTTGTTATACGCTTCTGGTTTATAAAAAAGTGTTGCTATTTTTAAGTCCTTAACCCCTTTTTCACTAAAGATATCATAAATTTCTTCTAAGGTATTTCCTGTGTCAATTATATCTTCTAATATCACAACCGTTCTACCAGACACATCTTGATTTAAACCAACCAAGCGCTGAATTTCCTCTGTAGAACTCACACCTTCATAAGATGCAAGTTTAACAAATGTAACCTCGCAAGGTTTATCATATTTTTTAACAAAATCACTTACCACCATAAATGACCCGTTTAAAACACCTATAAAAACAGGAATTTCATCACCTAACTCTTCAGAGATTTTAGATGCCATTTTTGTAATGGCAACATCTATTTCTTGAGCAGAAATAAATGGTTTAAAATATTTATCATGAAGTTTAATCACCTTTCCGATTTTTTTATAAGTTGCAAAGATAACCATTTGATTACTATTTGTAATGTTTTGATTAACGATTTTAGAAGCTCATTAAATATTTAAGTGTATTTTTGCTCAAACAACACAAATTATACAAAACATGAAGACATATTTTTCTTCAGATTTTAAACTTGGAATTCTAGGCGGAGGTCAACTAGGACGCATGTTACTTAGAGAAACAAATAAGTTTGATATTCAAACCTATGTTATTGACCCATCTAACGAAGCGCCTTGCCAAGCTTTTGCCCATCAATTCACTCAAGGTGATTTATTAGATTTTGATACTGTATATAACTTCGGAAAAAAAGTAGATGTTTTAACTTTTGAAATTGAAAGCGTTAATGTTGACGCTTTACAGAAATTAGAATCTGAGGGCGTAATTGTTTATCCCTCAAGTAAAACTTTAGGCATTATACAAAATAAGGCTACTCAAAAATTATTTTACAAAGATCATGACATTCCTACTGCACCCTTTACAAGGTTTGCATTTACTTCTGAAATACATGATGCAATCTCTAACGGAGGCTTACAATTACCATTTGTTTGGAAAGCAGCACAGTTTGGGTATGATGGTAATGGCGTTAAAGTTATCAGAACTTTAAAAGATTTAATTGACTTACCAAATACAGAATGTATTGCCGAAGAAATGGTGCCTTTTAAAAATGAATTAGCAGTAATTGTAACACGTAACCCATCTGGTGAAATGAGAAATTATCCAGTTGTCGAAATGGAATTTCATCCAGAAGCAAATCAAGTAGAATATGTTATATGTCCTGCAAGAATTTCTGATGATGTTGCTCAAAAAGCAATTGATGTTGCCTTAAAGGTCTCAAAACAAATAAATCATGTCGGATTGCTTGCTGTTGAATTATTTCAAACACAAGATGATGACATCTTAGTAAATGAAGTTGCACCTAGACCTCACAATTCAGGACATCAAACAATAGAAGCCTCGTACACATCACAATTTGAACAACACCTCCGTGCTATTTTAGATTTACCTCTTGGAAACCCTGAAAGCAAAGCCAATGGAATTATGGTTAATTTAGTAGGTGCAGAAGGGTATACTGGTAATGTAGTATATGAAAATATGTCTACATTACTAGCTATGGATGGCGTAACACCACATATTTACGGAAAAAAAGAAACAAGACCATTTCGTAAAATGGGACACGTAACCATTGTTCATAAAAATATGGAATCAGCAAGAGCTATTGCTCAAAAAGTAAAAGAAACAATAAAAGTTATTAGTAACTAACACAACATAACACATGCCACAAGTAGGAATAATTATGGGAAGCACTAGCGATCTTCCTATCATGCAACAAGCCATAGATATTTTAACAGGTTTTGATATTGAAGTAGAAGTAGATATTGTTTCTGCTCACCGAACTCCAGAAAAACTATTTGATTATAGCAAAAACGCACACATTAGAGGCATTAAGGTTATTATTGCAGGTGCTGGTGGCGCGGCACATTTACCCGGTATGGTAGCATCGTTATCTCCTTTACCTGTAATTGGAGTTCCTGTAAAATCAAGAAACTCAATTGACGGATGGGATTCAGTATTATCAATTTTACAAATGCCTGGTGGTGTTCCTGTAGCTACTGTAGCTTTAGATGGCGCTCAAAATGCTGGAATACTAGCTGCACAAATTATTGGTGCTTCGGATAAATGTGTCCTTGACAAAATACTAATCTACAAAGAAGGATTAAAACAAAAAGTGCTAAATGGCGCTAAAGAAGTCAAATCAAAATATTAACCCTAAGAAGCTTCACTAACATTTTCTGTATTAAACCAAATTAAACCCATGAATGCATTATTATCTCCTTTTAATTTAGCACCATTTTCTAAAATAAAAAACACTGATTTTTTACCGGCTTTTAGTCATGCCATTGCATTAGCAAAAGCAGAAATAGATGCAATTACTGAAAATAATGCCACGGCAACATTTGAAAACACTATTGAAGCATTAGATTATTCTGGCGAGCAATTAGATCGTGTATCTAGTTTGTTTTTTAATTTAAATTCTGCAGAAACGAATGATGAAATTCAAAAAATAGCACAAGAAGTTTCTCCTATGCTATCTGAATTTAGTAATGATGTTGCTCTAAATACGGCTTTATTTGAACGAGTTAGTACTGTTTACAATCAAAAAAAACAACTTCCTTTAACAGCAGAACAACAAACGTTATTAGATAAAAAATATAAAAGTTTTTCTAGAAATGGAGCAAATCTTCCAGAAGACAAAAAAGAAACCCTTAGAGCTATTGACAAGGAATTGTCAGCTTTAAAGTTGACTTTTGGCGAAAATATTTTAGCTGAAACTAATGCATACGAATTACACTTAACAAACAGTAACGATGTTAAAGGCTTACCTGAAGGTGCGCTTGAAGCAGCAGCACAAGTAGCACAACAAAAAGGTAAAAAAGGGTGGGTTTTCACTCTTGACTACCCTAGCTATATTCCGTTTATGAAATATGCTGACTCACGTGAACTACGTCAAAAATTAGCTACAGCTTTTGGTGCAAGAGGCTTTCAGAACAACACCTACAATAATGAGCAAAATGTTTTAAAAATTGCAAGACTACGTTACCAGCGCGCACAGTTGTTAGGTTATACAACTCATGCTCATTTTGTTTTAGAAGAACGCATGTCTGGTACTCCAGAAAAAGTCACTGCTTTTTTAAATGACTTATTAGAAAAAGCAAAACCTGTAGCTTTAAAAGAATTTCAAGAGCTAGAAGCCTTTGCTAAAGAGTTAGATAATATTGAACATTTAGAAAAATGGGATAGCGCCTACTACTCGGAAAAATTAAAAAACAAATTATTTAATCTTGATGACGAAAAACTAAAACCTTACTTTAAACTAGAAAATGTTATTGCTGGTGTATTTGAGGTTGCCAAGAAGTTATTTGGCTTATCTTTCAAACAAGTTTCAACAATTGACACCTATCATGAAGATGTAAAAACATACGAAGTTACAGATCAGCACAATAATTTTATTGCGGTGTTTTACGCTGATTTTCACCCAAGAAAAGGGAAGCGAAACGGCGCATGGATGACCTCATTTAAAGGACAAAAAATTAAAAATGGAACAAATGATCGCCCACATATATCTAATGTATGCAACTTCACAAAGCCTACAGACACAAAACCATCATTATTAACATTTAATGAAGTAACTACCTTATTTCATGAATTTGGTCATGGCCTACATGGCATGTTAGCAAATACAACGTATCCGAGTTTATCAGGTACAAGTGTGTATTGGGATTTTGTTGAGCTACCAAGTCAGATATTAGAAAACTGGTGTTTTGAAAAAGACTGTTTAGATTTATTTGCTAAACATTACCAAACTGGTGAAATAATACCAATGGCATATGTTGAAAAAATTAAAGCTTCAGCAAACTTTCAAGAAGGAATGGCCACCTTACGTCAACTGAGTTTTGGTTTATTAGACATGGCATGGCATTCAGGAGAATCTCCTGAATTGATTAAGGATGTAAAAACATTTGAAAATGCGGCATTTGAAAACACCTCTTTATTCCCAGATGTTCAAGAAAACTGTATGAGTGTTGCTTTTTCTCATATTTTTCAAGGCGGATATTCTTCTGGATATTACAGTTACAAATGGGCTGAAGTTTTAGACGCCGATGCTTTTGAAGCCTTTAAAGAGCAAGGTATATTTAATTCTGAAATTGGCCATGCTTTCGCAGAACATATTTTAAGTAAAGGAGGAACTGAACACCCTATGACGCTATACAAACGTTTTAGAGGCGCAGAACCTAAACCTGAAGCTTTATTAAAAAGAGCTGGGTTAATGAATTGATTTTTTTCATTACTTTTAAAGCAACTAAACACTAATAATGCCAAAACATCAACTAAACCCAGATAACTGGATTGACCGCTATGCAGATTATCTTTTTAACTATACGATTACTCGTGTTAGCAATAGTGCTTTAGCAGAAGATTTAGTGCAGGAAACCTTTTTCTCTGGCTTAAAATCGGCCGCAAATTTCAAAGGAGAAGCTTCTGAAAGAACTTGGCTCGTATCTATTTTAAAACGTAAAATAATTGACCACTATCGCAAAATAAATTCAAACAAAGGCAAAGCTGAAGTACGCATAGCATATCATGATGGAGAATCTGAAGGGGACTGGCTGGAAGAACGAGTTTCAGATCCTTTTGGAAGCAATACAGAAAACGATATTGAAAATAAAGAATTAGGCCTAGCTATTCATAATTGTTTAGAAAAGCTCCCTCAAAAACAAGCTGAAATATTTAAAAAGAAAACTATACAAAACTTTGATACTGAAGCTATTTGTAATGAATACGATATTTCACCGTCTAATCTTTGGGTTATTATTCACAGAGCAAGAACTGCTTTATCTAGCTGTTTAGAAAATACTTGGTTTAAATAATTAACTAGTTTGGTAAAAACATTATGAAGGAACAAAAAAACAAACTATTTGTTAGCTGTGATGAGGCTAAATACATTTGTGACAAATCACAATATAGCGAGTCAACTTTTTGGGAAAGACTCCAATTAAAAATGCGTTATGCCTATTGTCATATCACGCGAGCTTATGTAAAAAGAAATAAAAAACTATCTGAACTTATACAAGACCAACAAGTTACCTGTATGGATGCAACTAAAAAAGCCGATCTTAAAATTAAGTTTACAAAAGAGTTACAAAATAAGTAACAATCCTAACCAAAAAACAGGAATTCCTTCAACAAAAAAACTAGCGTAGTATTTTGATTGTTTTTCAGTAGCAAACACTAAAAACAAGACACTTATTACAAACACCAAAGGCAACACTAACAGATTAACTTCTAACACTTCATCTTTAAAAAATTCAAGACACAAAAAAAGCATAGCTAGCAAAAAACCATAAAGTTTTGTGTTTATTACCCCCACCCGCTGTGGCATAGTTCCTAAAGAGATATCATCTACTTGTAAATCCCTTATCTCAAAAGGCAAAATTAACAATACTACAAAAATTAAACGTTGTACAAATGTTAACAAAACATCTGTAGATATCTCAACTCCATATTCATACAACGGAAACAACACTGTAACAAAAGCCCACACAAACCCTACTACGTAAATTTTTACACCAGAAATTGCCCGTAATGACTTTCTTCTAAAAGATATTGCGTAAAAAAAGGTTAGCGCCATAGGAATTAGTAATATAAATAAGCTGTTTAAATGCAATACAAATAATAAATAAATACATAGCACTGCAGCAAACATGGTCATTATCCAAACTATTTTTTTTGATAATAAAAAGTGTTGGCGCCTATTTTTCAACTGAAAAAGCTGCAGGTCTAACTTAGCATCTCTTAAAAGCTTCAGGTTCTCTTTTTCAAAATATTTTACAAAATTATACCCTACTATGGTTCCTGAAAAAATCAGCAATAACAACGGATAATTTACAATAACATTATGATTGATACAGGTAATAACCACCAATGCGCATACTGAAAGAGCTACCCAAATACTTGAATTTATAAAAAAATCGAATATATTTTTTACCGCTTTCATCGTGTAAAAGTAATCTTATATTTTCAGAAAGTTATACTGTAGCTAAAATCATGAACTAAACTGTTAACAACCATTGTTTTTAGTTGGTAATTTTTGACAAAATAGTACTCTTAAATATCAGAATAAAGCCGTACTTTTGCCATCATTTATTTGTTAAATAACACAACGCAACATAATTAACGATGAAAACAGATTCATTTCAATTAAGACATATTGGTCCAAGTCCAAAGGATCGTGAAACAATTTTAAAAACTATTGGTGTAGATAGCTTAGACCAACTAGTTTATGAAACTATTCCAGACGATATTCGTTTAAAAAATGATTTAGATTTACCTCCTGCACTGAGTGAATATGAATACTTAAATCATATCCAAAAATTATCAACTAAAAATAGCGTCTTTAAAACCTACATTGGGCTAGGGTATCATGAAGCTGTTGTACCAAGTGTTATTCAACGCAATATTTTGGAAAACCCAGGTTGGTATACAGCCTACACTCCTTACCAAGCAGAAATTGCTCAAGGAAGATTAGAAGCTTTATTAAATTACCAAACCATGGTAGTTGATTTAACAGGGATGGAATTAGCTAACGCTTCATTATTAGATGAAGGTACTGCAGCAGCAGAAGCTATGGCATTATTATTTGACGTTCGTGAACGCGCTCAGAAAAAAGCTAATGTGAATAAGTTTTTTGTTTCTGAAGAAATTCTACCTCAAACTTTATCAGTTTTACAAACCAGAGCTACACCTGTTGGAATTGAGTTAGTGGTTGGAAACCATGAAGAATTTGACTTTTCTGAAGAGTTTTTTGGTGCTATTTTACAATACCCTGGAAAACATGGTGAGGTTTATGATTATGTCAATTTTGTTAAAAATGCAAATACTAATAATATCAAAGTTGCCGTAGCGGCAGATATTTTATCTTTAGTAAAATTACAAGCGCCAGGTGAATTTGGAGCTGATGTTGTTGTTGGTACAACTCAACGCTTTGGTATTCCACTAGGATATGGTGGACCACATGCAGGGTATTTTGCTACAAAAGAAAAATACAAAAGAAGTATTCCCGGTCGTATTATTGGAGTAACACAAGATAAAGATGGAGGGCGCGCCTTACGTATGGCATTGCAAACTCGTGAACAACACATTAAACGTGAAAAAGCAACATCAAATATCTGTACTGCTCAAGTACTATTGGCAGTAATGGCTGGTATGTATGCTGTATTTCATGGTAAAGAAGGACTGCAATACATTGCAAATAAAGTTCATAACGCCACAGTTACTTTGGCAAATGCATTAACAAATTTAGGAGTTGAACAAACAAACACATCGTTTTTTGACACTATAACTTTAGAAGCTCCTGCTGATAAAATTAAACCAATAGCTGAAGCTGCTCAAATCAACTTCAATTATATTGATGCGAATACCATTTCTATTTCACTAAACGAAACAGTAAGTATTGCAGATATCAATGCTATTATTGAAGTATTTACAACTGCTTTAAACATCAAACCAACAACAGTAACTGAATTTATTGGAACAGATGCTATTGCAACCAATTTATTAAGAAACACATCATTTTTAGATAATGAGGTCTTTAACACGTACCATTCAGAAACTGAAATGATGCGTTATATTAAGAAATTAGAGCGTAAAGATTTATCTTTAAACCACTCAATGATTTCTTTAGGATCATGCACAATGAAGCTGAATGCAGCATCAGAAATGCTACCATTAAGTAATCCAAACTGGGGAAACATTCACCCATTTGTACCGTTAAACCAAGCTCAAGGTTACCAAGAAGTTCTTAAAAACTTAGAGCACCAATTAAATGTAATAACAGGTTTTGCAGGAACATCATTACAACCAAATTCTGGAGCACAAGGAGAATTAGCAGGTTTAATGGTTATTAGAGCATACCATGAGTCTAGAAATGATCATCATAGAAACATTTGCTTAATTCCTTCTTCTGCACACGGTACTAATCCTGCTTCTGCAGTAATGGCCGGAATGAAAGTTGTTGTTACCAAAACAGATGATAAAGGAAATATTGATGTAGAAGATTTACGTGAAAAAGCAATTTTACATAAAGACAATCTTTCAGCGTTAATGGTTACTTACCCATCTACACACGGTGTGTTTGAAAAAGCAATTTGTGAAATCACAAAAATTATTCATGATAACGGTGGACAAGTTTATATGGATGGCGCAAACATGAATGCACAGGTTGGATTAACCAACCCAGCAACTATTGGTGCAGATGTTTGTCACTTAAACTTACATAAAACATTTGCTATACCACATGGTGGTGGTGGACCAGGAGTAGGACCAATTTGTGTGGCACCACAGCTAGTACCTTTCTTACCTACAAATCCAATTATAACTACTGGAGGTAACCAAGCTATTACAGCTATTTCTGCCGCTCCTTGGGGGTCAGCATTAGCCTGTTTAATTTCTTACGGATACATTACCATGTTAGGCCCTAATGGATTGAAAAACTCAACCATGAATGCTATATTAAACGCCAACTATATCAAAGAACGCTTAAGTGGTCATTTCGACACCTTATATACTGGTGAAATGGGACGTGCTGCTCATGAAATGATTATTGACTGTAGAGCGTACAAACAAAACGGAATTGAAGCTGGTGATATAGCAAAACGTTTAATGGATTATGGTTTTCATGCACCAACAGTATCCTTTCCTGTTGCTGGAACAATTATGATAGAACCAACAGAATCAGAAAATTTAGCCGAGTTAGATCGTTTCTGTGACGCTTTAATTTCTATTAGAAAAGAAATTGCAGAAGCTACAACAGATAACCCTAACAACCCTTTAAAAAATGCGCCACATACTCAAGAAATGTTAACTGCAGATGAATGGAATTTACCATACTCAAGAAAGCAGGCAGCATTTCCTTTAGAATATATTACAGAAAATAAATTCTGGCCTACAGTACGTAGAGTAGACGATGCCTATGGTGATAGAAATTTAATCTGTAGCTGTATTGGTATTGAAGCTTATGCCTAAATAGAGTATCCAAAACATTTATAATTAAAGACCTCATAATATAAAGCTATTATGAGGTCTTTTTTCGTTTTTATACACTTCATAAACTGTTAATATCATAAAAATATGGCTTTATACCACTAAACAAAGATATACTCCATATATATTAAGTAACTTGTACCTCAATTTTTTAGAGAAGAATATGCATATCAAAATAACCGGAACAGGATCGTACATCCCTAATGTAGTAAAGAAGAACGCCGATTTTAATCAGCATCAGTTTTTAAATGAAGATGGATCAGCTTTTAAGCAAACTAATGACATCATTATTAAAAAATTTAAAGCTATAACTGGTATTGAAGAAAGACGGTATGCCAACCCACAATTAAACACCTCTGACTTAGGTTTTTATGCTGCTAACAAAGCAATTTCTGACGCAAAAATTGACCCTGAAAAACTAGACTATATTATAGTTGCAAGTAACTATGGCGATGTAAAACATGGAAATATACAATGTGACACAGTACCAAGTATAGGGTCTAGAATTAAACATAAGTTAGGAATTAAAAACCCTAATTGCATTGCCTATGACATGCTTTTTGGTTGTCCTGGATGGGTACAAGGTATAATTCACGCTCAAGGATTCATGAAAGCAGGTATGGCAAAAAAATGTCTAGTTATAGGTGCTGAAACTTTATCAAGAGTAGTTGATCATTCTGATAGAGACTCAATGATTTATTCCGATGGTGCGGGCGCAACTATTTTAGAAATTTCAGAAAATGAAAATGGTATACTCTCACATGAAGCTGCAAGCCATACATTTGCCGAGGCTGATTATATTAACTTTGGTGAGAGCTACAACAAGCATGATAATTCCGGAACCCGATTCATTAAAATGAAAGGGCGTAAGATTTATGAATTCGCACTAACAAACGTTCCATTGGCCATGAAATCTTGTCTTGATAAAAGTGGTATTAGCATAAAAGACCTTAAGAAAATTTTCATCCATCAAGCTAACGAAAAAATGGATGAAGCTATTATTGAACGATTTTATAAGTTATATGACTTAGACACTCCTAAAGACATTATGCCAATGTGCATAAATGAGTTTGGAAATAGCTCAGTTGCTACCATTCCTACATTATATGACATTGTTTTAAAAGAAAACTTTAAAAACCATAAACTAAATAAGGGTGATATTATATTATTTGCAAGTGTTGGTGCCGGTATGAATATTAATGCCTTTGTATACCAATACTAATTCTTCATTTAAATAACCAAAAGGTTTAAGTTATTTAATGTTTCTTTGTTATACATTTTATAACTAACAAAAAATGACTATTGC
This sequence comes from uncultured Kordia sp., assembly GCA_913054565.1. Taxonomy (GTDB): domain Bacteria; phylum Bacteroidota; class Bacteroidia; order Flavobacteriales; family Flavobacteriaceae. The sequence goes on from CAJXHW010000001.1 coordinate 14,154, forward strand.
AATTATAGGTGGCGGTAACTTAGGTAAATCTATCGCACAAGGATTATTAGAAAATGATTTTGTAGCCAACAAAATTACTGTAACTCGTAATAAAATTAATCTTTTATCAGACTTAAAAAACCAAGGCATACAAGTAAGTAATAACAATATTAAAGCAGCTGAAAATGCTCAAATCATTATAATTGCTGTTAAGCCATACAAAATAACAGAAGTGTTACAGAACATAAACCCGGTAATTACATCTGATAAAATAATCGTTTCAGTTGTCAGTGATTATTCTATAACTCAAATTGAAGATCATTTAAAAAACATCCCTTCAATCATAAGAGCAATGCCAAATACAGCTGCAGGTGTAAACGAATCTATGACTTGTTTAGCCAGTAATAATGCAACTCTTGAAGACATGTCTGTAGTTACCAATATCTTTAATTCTTTAGGAGAAACCATTGAAATTAACGAAGCATTAATGGATGCAGCCACCGTTTTAGGTGCTTGTGGTATTGCTTATGTATTGCGTTTTATACGTGGAATGATTCAAGGTGGTATTGAAATAGGTTTTGATGCCCAAACTGCAACACAAATAGCAACACAAACTGTTAAAGGCGCTAGTGAATTGTTACTACAAAAAGGCAATCATCCTGAAGCAGAAATTGACAAAGTAACAACTCCTAAAGGTTGTACTATAGCTGGCTTAAATGAAATGGAACACCAAGGATTTAGTTCTGCTTTAATTAAAGGAATTAAAACATCATTTGATAGTATTTCTTAATAAATTACAACTAATTAAGTTTACAGAACACTTCTTCTTAATTAAATGAAAAAAAGAGTAATTTTGATATCATGTACGAAAACACATTCCCAAATAAACGTTACAAACACACTATTGAATTTTTAGAAAAACACATTTCTAAAGACACTGATATTTTAGATTTAGGAGTTGAAAACCCTTTTTCTAAAATAATGAAAGAGCGTGGGTTTAATGTTAAAAATACAACTGGAGAAGACTTAGATACAAATCACGATACATTACTCAACGAAAACTATACTGTAACAACTGCTTTTGAAATTTTTGAACATTTATTAGCGCCTTTAGAGATTTTAAAAACATTAAAAGGAAATCAATTAGTAGTCTCTATACCATTACGCTTATGGTTTTCTTCTGCTTACAGAAGTAAAACCGATAAGTGGGATAGACATTATCATGAATTTGAAGATTGGCAATTTGATTGGTTGTTAGAAAAAGCAGGATGGCAAATTGTAGCCCGTGAAAAGTTTACGAATCCAGTTAAAAAAATTGGAGTTAGGCCATTACTCAGAGCGTTTACGCCTAGGTATTATCTAATATATGCCAAACGAATACACTAGAAGCATATCTTGAAATGAAAAATATTTTTTAATGGACTATCATAAAATACCTTCGCCACCAGAAACTACCTCGGCAACAACTGTGCTAATCAGACTAATTGATGGATTAGCTTTTCGTTACAAATGGACTGTTAATGGCTTAACAGAAACTAATTTAACATTCAAACCATGCAACTCAAGTATGAGCATAATTGAGTTACTACATCATATTTATGATTTAACACTCGTAACCAACCAGGTATTAAACAATCTTACAGTAGAGAAAAATAATAAAACTAAATCTGCAATTTTTTTAACCACCGAAACCTTACATTTATATCGTAAAATTAGCACTAAGCTAAAAAACATGAGTGATACTGATTTAGAAAGATGCATGTTTAAACCTAAAAACAACACTGATGAATTTCCATTTTGGAATCTTATTAATGGACCTATAGCAGACAGTTTAACTCACGTAGGTCAAATTACAAGCTGGAGAAGAATTGATGGGAATCCAATTGCAAAAATCAATCCATTTCTTGGAGAAAAAATCTCAGAATAACTCTTGAATTATTACATTGTCATACCTGCTCATAATGAAGATAAGTACATCAGCTTAACTTTAAACAGCATTGTTTCTCAAACGGTGCTTCCTAAAAAAGTTATAGTGGTTAATGACAACTCTACAGACAATACTTCTAACCTGATTGAATTTTACACAAAAAAGCATCAATTTATAGAGCAAATAACTATTATTTCTAACAATACTCATTTACCTGGCAGCAAAGTGGTTGAAGCATTTTATAAAGGCTACGAATTGTTGGATAATGATTATGACATTATTGTAAAGTTAGATGCCGATATCATACTACCTAACAACTACTTTGAAACATTAATATCCCATTTTAAATCTGATAACAGCATTGGAATGGTAGGCGGTTTTGCTTATATCGAAAAAAAAGGCCAATGGGTTTTAGAAAACTTGACCAATAAAGACCATATTCGCGGCGCTTTTAAAGCCTACAGAAAACAATGTTTTTTAGACATAGGTAAACTAAAACCATCTATGGGTTGGGATACCGTTGATGAACTGTTAGCTCAATACAATAATTGGAAAATAAAAACAGACGAAACACTTATTGTCAAGCATTTAAAACCTACCGGAAGGACATATAACAAAACTGCGCGATACAAACAAGGTGAAGCTTTTTATAAACTTGGTTATGGAGCTACACTTACATGCATTGCAAGCATTAAATTAGCAGTTTTAAAAAAACAACCATTACTTTTAATAGATTATTTAAAAGGCTACTATAAAGCATCAAGTAATAAGATTAAAAAGCTTGTTACAAAAGATGAAGCTAAGTTTATAAAAACATTACGCTGGAAAGGAATATGGCGTAAACTTACCTATTAAACATTTCACTTACTACAACAACCTATTTCCTGATTAGTTTTACTATTTTGAAAAGTCGAAAAAAAAAAGTATTTTGTAGACGAACTAAATATTAAATTTCATGAAACGAACACTAATTTTACTAGCAACATTACCCTTATTTTTTATGTCATGTACTGATAAAAAAGCTGAGGCTGAAAAAAAGAAGGAAGCAGAAACAACAGAACAAATAGAATCTGTAGAAAAGGACATCGAAAATGTTGTTGACGATGTTGAAAAAGAAGCCAAAGAAATTGAAAGCGAATTAAAAGAATTAGAAAACCTATAATAATTAGTTACTATGAATCATATAAAATCATTTTTTATTCTAGCATTAGCGCTAGTAATAAATACGAGTTTTGCTCAAGAAAAAAATATAAAAAAAGAGCATAAAAAACACAAAAAAGAAATGCATCAAAAAAAAGATGAAATGATGCAAAAAAAGGAAGAGCTGAAAGCTCAAAAAGAAGAGCTAAAGGAAACTAAGCACAAATTAAAAGAAGAATATAAAGCCGAGAAAAGAGCTATATTAAGTGAGCATAAAGAGGTCATGAAAGATATGACACCTGAACAGCGAAAGGAATACATGGATAAGCACCCTGAGTTAAAAGAGAAAATGAAGGCGCTAAACACAAACATGAAAGAACACAAGGAAAAGTTAAAGACAAAGCATGTTTCTTATAAAAATAAAAAAGCAGATGCCGCACAACACAGTATAGAAAATAAGAAAGAGCGCTTGGCATATTTTGAACAACGCAGTAAAAATACTGAATCAAGAATTGCTGATGCAAAAGATCGTATTGCAAAACAAAAAGAAGCCGGAGAAATTACTGAAGAAGAATACGCTAAAAAGCTTGATAGAATTTCAGAGATAGAAAAAAGAAACGAAGCTCACCAAGCAAAAATGATTTCTAAAAAAGCATTGCTAGAACAAAAAGAAAAGCAATTAAAACAGCTTGAAAATTAATACTAAAAAAAGCCGCTGTTAGCGGCTTTTTTTTCTACATAAATTCTATTATTCTAAAATCTTCTCTAAAGGTTTACCTGTACATCCATTAGGAAAAGAAATTCCTAACAATGCTGATATGGTAGGTGCAATATCAATCACTTCTGTCTTCTCTATAGTTTCTCCTTTTTTAATTCCTGCACCATAAAATAATAACGGCACATGAGTATCATAACTAAAACTACTACCGTGAGTTGATCCTTTTTCAGAATATGATATTACTGCAGGCTCTAACACAAACACAACATCGCCAGAATGCTTTTGATGAAAACCATTTTGAACTAACGCTCCAACACCAGACACAAATTGAGCTGAAGATAATGTTTTTGCTGAATACGCTTTATCTATGTGTTTAAAAAGCACAATTTCTTGCGCTAAAAATTCTTGAACTGCAATTAAGTCAAGTCCACTTTTATTAATTAATTCTCTATCTAAAAAAAGTTGGTTATTAGAAATATTTTTTACCAAGCCTTTAAATTTAAACTTCTGAATCAAAACATCCTCAACCGCTTTCTTAAATTCTTTTTTCTTAAAATATCCAGCTGGTATTTTTTGTGACTTTAAATAATTAGGCACATTTACAGCACCATGATCTGCAGTAAGAAAAACGGTGTAAGCTCCTTTACCTACTTGATTATCTAAATACTTAAATAACCGCTCTAAATCTTTATCTAGCCTAATGTAGGTATCCTCAACCTCAATAGAATTAACACCAAACTGATGACCTATATAATCGGTAGATGAATAACTAACTGTTAAAAAATCAGTATGAGTACCAGTTCCTAAATTTTCATTTTTAATGGCTTCAATTGCAAAATCTGTAACCATTTCATTTCCAAAAGGTGTGGCTTTTAGAATATCATACCCACCATTATCTTCAGCTAAGGCTGTTAAATTATAAGGAAAAACTGCTGTAGTTTTTCCTTTAAATGCCTCTTCAAAATTATTGCTATCAGAACCACTTTCTGTGTAACTTTTAATAGGCAAAATCGTTTGCCATTCTCTTAAATATGAAGTTGTCGTTTTATTGAATTTTTTAACCCAACTAGGCAAATCATTCCTGTAATATGTACTAGTAATAAACTTACAATCTTCTTTCCCTCTAAACCAATATGCTGCATTTGCAGAATGACCCGCAGGTAAAATAGCCCCTCTATCTTTTAATGACACTCCAATAACTTTACTTCTGTTTTGCGTATGTAATCGTAACTGATCAGCAACTGTTGTTGTTTTTAATCGTCTTGGTGACATCTTTTCCTTTTCGGTATTAACACCTACAGCCTGAACTGTAGAATCTGACGCACAGTATACTGTAGCTTCTGTATACTTATCATACCAATAATTAGAAATTATACCATGATTCATTGGAGAGGTTCCTGTATACACAGAGGCATGACCTGGCCCAGTATAGGTAGGTACATAGTTAAAATGATGGTTTTTACAATTATACCCCTCATTCATTAAACGCTTAAAACCCTGTTCAGAATATTTAGCTTCAAATCGGGTTAAATAATCATACCTCATTTGATCTACAACAATACCAATTACTAATTTTGGCACATTAACCTCTTTACTAGAGCTTAGTTTTTGAGCTTTACAACTGACCGTAAGTAGGGCAAAAATAATAGCAACTATATTTTTCATTGTTCATTTTTTTTCAAAAATACCGTTTTTATAAGACATCTTAATCTATTGTATAAATAGATTTACTAATTTAGCGATCTATGAAATACCTACACGATTTCGGGTTATATTTTATCATGCTAAAAGGCGTATTTAGCAGGTTTACCAAATGGAGCGCTTTGAAAAAACTTATTTTCAAAGAAATTGACGACTTGATTATTGGCTCATTAGGAATCGTGGCGTTTATTTCATTTTTCGTTGGAGGTGTTATTGCTATTCAAACAGCTTTAAACATTGACAATCCGCTTATTCCAAAATATTTGGTTGGTTTTGCTACTAAACAAAGTATTATCTTAGAGTTTGCACCAACATTCATGTCAATAATTATGGCTGGTAAAGTAGGATCTTTTATAACATCAAGCATAGGGAGCATGCGTGTAACAGAGCAAATTGATGCCTTAGAAGTTATGGGAATCAACTCATTAAACTATTTAGTATTTCCTAAATTAATTTCAATGCTTTTGTATCCGTTTCTAATTACTATAGCTATGTTTTTAGGGATTTTAGGAGGATGGGTTGCCTGCGTTTACGGCGGATTTTCTTCTCATGAAGATTTTATCACAGGGTTACAAGCAGAATTTGATAGCTTTCAGGTTTTTTACTCTTATGTAAAAACATTTTTCTTTGCAATTATTCTAGCTACTGTTCCTTCTTTTCATGGATATTATATGAAAGGTGGTGCACTAGAAGTTGGTAAGGCCGCTACAGCATCTTTTGTATGGACTAGTGTTATCATCATTATATTAAATTACATTATCACACAATTAATGCTTACTTAATGATTACAGTTAAAAACTTACATAAAGGCTTTAATGGTGTTCCAATTCTAAAAGGAATTTCTACAGTTTTTGAGCAAGGAAAAACCAACTTGATAATTGGGCAAAGCGGCTCTGGAAAAACAGTGTTTTTAAAATCACTTTTAGGCTTGCACACTCCTGAACTAGGTACAATTTCATTTCATGACAAAATTTACAGTGAGCTGTCTGTTAATGAAAAACAAAATTTACGTGCACAAATAGGTATGTTGTTTCAAGGAAGCGCTTTATTTGATTCAATGACTGTTGAAGAGAATGTTATGTTTCCTATGGAAATGTTTTCTAAGATGACGACCGATGAAAAACGCGATAGAGCTAATGAAGTTATTAAACGTGTGAACTTGATTGATTCAAATCATAAATTCCCATCTGAAATATCGGGAGGAATGCAAAAACGTGTTGCTATTGCTCGAGCAATAGTCATGAATCCTAAGTATTTATTTTGTGATGAACCTAATTCTGGATTAGATCCTAGAACTTCAATTTTAATTGATAATTTAATTTTAGAAATCACACAAGAATATAATATCACTACTGTTATCAATTCTCACGACATGAATTCAGTCATGGAAATTGGACAGAAAATTGTGTTTTTACAAAACGGTTTAAAAGAATGGGAAGGCACAAATAAAGACATCTTTAAAACGGACAACAAAGCTGTTACAGATTTTGTATACTCTTCTAATTTAATGAAAAAAGTGCGTAAAATGTATCTGGAGGAAAATCAGTAATTAAACTCTCAAAGCATTAATACACCGTTCTCTTATTTGCCATAATTCTTCAAAAGAATATTGCCACTTTTCGTTTTGCAACCACTTTTTTAAATACACCTGATGGTAATTTACTTTATATACTCCTATTTGTTCTGGTTGAATTTCTACCAGCTCTAACACATCATTTTTAATATCTTCATAAGACGATTTAGCATTTGTGACATCTACAAACCTATCATCTATTTTTAATACACAATGAGCCTCCGGGATATAGTTAAACTCATACTTATCTATAATTTCTTTAAGTTTTGGTGTATTAGAACCCTGCATTTTAAACATACACAAATACAACACCACATTTTCATGCCCTTGCTCTAAAGCTATCTTTTTTAAAACAGCATGCTTCGTACTACAAGTCCCTATTAACTCTTTTAAAACTAAATCTGGATTTGCTCTATCAGTATTGCTTCCATAAGGTAATTTTTTCACAAATTGAATAGCCTCTAAAAAAGTAAAGACTTCTAATTCCAGAAGTCTTTTACTTAATTTACCTTTATTTTGCAGTTTATTCTTTAACATAAACCGTATCCAGTTTCATCTGTTTTTCTAACCAAAGCGTTAGTTCTTTTTGCCTATTAAAAGCTAAACTATCACTAAGTTTTGATGCCCACACCACTCTTGCAATTGGCAACGTATCAATTGTTTTAAAATTTGATTTTAACTCATTAGAAAAACTAATACTCTTCAAGTCTGCAAAATGAATTTTAGTATCCTTTGAAACTTGTAAGAAGTCTAATGGAATTAACCCATTTTTAATTTTTAATTCTGACTTTAAGGCTTCAATTGTTTGGTGCAAACCAGAAATGACATTGTTTTTCTCATCCAAACGTTTTTGTGAATCTTGATAGGCTTCAGAAATTAAATCAAAACTTTAAATTTTACTTCCTTTGAATTTTAATTTAAAGCTTTTTAAATAATCATAACCTGTCTTATGTTCATTGTTTAAGTCAGCTATCGTCGCATCAGACAGTTCATTTAAAAACGTTAAGGTTAAGGTTTTATTCTCATAGTCGGGGTCATATTTACTTAAAAATAACTCATCATTATTTTCTATTTCATTTTTTAAGAAGTTCCTTATATCTCTATCCTGATTACTTCTTTCTAAAACAGATATAAAGGTCATTACAGCTGGTGCTATTGCTAATATAGCAATTATTGTTACCGTCCATTTTATCTTACTACGTTTAGCCTCATTAGCATATTTTACTAATGGAAAAGCCAAAATTTTAGCCACAACAAATGTTGCTAAAGCAATGAATATTGTATTAATACAAAACAAATACAATGCTCCTAAATAAAATTTCGGATCTCCTATAGCCAAACCATAACCAACTGTACATAGCGGTGGCATTAAAGCAGTAGCTATGGCAACCCCAAAAATAACAGTTGCTATTGTTCCTTTTTTAGAACGCGCAACAATTAATGCTAATCCTCCAAAAATAGCGATTAATACATCTAAAATAGTTGGCGCTGTACGAGCAACCAATTCGGGTGTTTCTTCTGTTAAAGGTGAAGCCCAAAAGTACAAAAAAGCTGTAAAGACACTTAGCCCAACCATAACCCCTAAATTGACTAAAGAACGTTTCAAGGTTTCTATATCATATATTGCTAATGAGAGTCCAACTCCTAATATTGGCCCCATCAAAGGCGAGATTAACATGGCACCAATTACAACAGCCGTAGAACTTACATTTAAACCAATAGAGGCTATGAATACGGCAAAAATTAAAATCCATGCAGTATGACCTTTGAAAGGGATATCTTTTTTGATATCATCAATAGTTTGGTCTTTATCTGTTTCTCCTCTAATATCAAGTAATTCTGACAAAAATATTGATACACTTTTTAATAGACCTTTAGCGTCTTTCTTCACATCTGTAGTAGATGCTTTTTCCTCTTCAGGCGTTAGTTTCGTTTCGTCAATCATAAGCTATTATGTTAAACTTGCATCAAAGTCTTTCTTAACTTTATTTACAATTTGTTTGATGTCTTGTTCTTTTGATTTTGGATAAATCATCAATACATCGTTTTTATCCACTACAATATAATCTTTCAACCCATCAACTACAACTAATTTATCTGTTGCTGTACGAATCATGTTACCTGTGGCGTCTTCTGCTAATAATTTTGCGTTTACACAAGTATTATTATTAGAGTCTTTCTCTAGCTTATCATATAAACTCCCCCATGTTCCTAAATCATTCCAATCAAATGTTGCCTTGGAAACATACACATTTCTAGCTGCTTCCATAATAGCATAATCTACCGAAATATCATCTGCCTTTGGGTAATTCAATTTTATAAACTCGGTTTCACTAGGAGTATTATAAGCATCTATTCCACTTTCAAATAACGCATATAAACTTGGCTGAAAATTCTTAAAAGCAGCCACAACACTTTTGGCGCTCCACATAAATATTCCTGCATTCCACAAAAAATTACCTTGAGCTATAAATTCTTTTGCCGTGGCGTAATCAGGCTTTTCTCTAAACTGATTAACTTCTTTTATGTCTTCATCTGTACGTTTATCAAATTCTATATAACCATATCCAGTATTTGGGAAAGTTGGCTGAATCCCCAAGGTCATTAAGGCATCATTTTCAGCACAATAATCAAATGCTGCTTTCACATTAGCTGTAAAGGCTTGCTCATCTTCAATCCAATGATCACTTGGCGCAACAATCATTACAGCATCTGGATTCTGTTTCTGAATTTTCAATGAAGCATATAAAATACAAGGCGCTGTATTTCGCATTGCAGGCTCTAATACCACTTGTTTTTGAGATACTTCAGGTAACTGCTCTAACACTAAATCATTGTAAGCCTCATTAGTTAAAATGAATATATTCTCTTTGGGTATTAAATTGCTTAAGCGCGAAAATGTTTTTTGAATAAGAGTATCACCAGTTCCTAACATATCATGAAATTGCTTTGGAAACTTTGATGTACTTACCGGCCAAAAACGAGATCCTACTCCACCTGCCATTAAAATGGCATAATAATTTTTATTACTCATTAACTAATTTACTTTTAGTAATTCAACTTCAGCGTTGGGCTGAAATAAATATATTTTACCTGAACTTAATTCTGAACATTCAAATAACTTAACACGTTTATTCCCTTTTTTGAAAATTTTTCCGTTATGAATTCTGAATGTACTGCCTAATGGTATTTCAAAAATATAGTTTTTATCGTTTTGAACATCAAATTGTTTTAATAATAATGACAATCTAGCGTCAGTATCACTACTTGCTTTTGGATTTTTAAAATGCTGTGCTATGTACGGCAATAACTGACTTGGGAAAACAGATGGGTTTATAAATGGTAACATTAAATGTTGAAAAGTCTTTTTCCATTCAATACCATGAGGTTTTATTGATCGCCCGTATGATTCAAAAGCTACTAAATGTGCAACTTCATGTACTAAAGTTATTAAGAATCTATATTTGTTTAAACTCGCATTAACCGTTATTTGGTGTTGCCCATTAGGGTATCTTCTATAATCACCATGTTTAGTTACGCGTTGGTTTACTATCTTTAACGACACCAAATGCTGCTCCAATAAAACTAATACACTTGGTACTGCACGTTCTGGCAAATATTTAAGAAGAATATCCTGCATTTTTATTATTTCAAGGTGTAGTACTTGACACTTCTAAACTTTTTCCGTTATAATATTTCTGCCCTGTCAACGAAAACTCACAAATATATTCTGCCATTTCAAGTGCCTGTAAAGGCGCCTCATAGCCTGGAAAAGCTTCTTCTAGCATTTCTGTTTGAACAGCACCAAGCGCCAGTACATTAAATGAAATTTGTTGCTCTTTATATTCTTCTGCCAATACTTCCGATAACGTTATAACAGCTCCTTTACTTGAACTATATGCCGCTAAACCGGGGAATTTCATTGACCCCTGTATACCTCCCATAGAGCTAACTGTAACCACATGACTTCCTTTAGTCATAAATGGCAATGTGGTTTTTATCAATTCTGCTACACCAAATACATTTACTTTATAAACAGACTTCCAGTCAGCCATTGTTAATGCGTTAAACGGTTTATTAATAAGCAAACCTGCATTATTTATAAGCACATCAACTTTACCATTCCAAACATTAGAAATAAATTCTGATACTTTTTTATAATCACTTTCTACTGACAAATCAAATGACAATGCTGTTACATTTTTTAAATTTAACGCAGAAACTGTTTGGTTATTTCTAGACAAACTCAAGACCTGGTGACCTGTCTTTGCAAACAATTGTACCAATTCATAACCTATCCCTCTGCTTGTTCCTGTTACTATAATATGTTTAGTCATTTAATTTGATTTCATTAGGTGCTGAATTTACTACTTTTTCTACTGCGGGTAAATAAGCATTTACAAAACTTGCCATATGATTAAAATCAAGCTTATCTATTTCATCATCAACATGATGATAATAATCAAAGTTTGTAAAATCAAAGGTACAGAACGTTTGCGCAGGCACATCAAACTCTGTATAAAAAGGGTAATTATCAGACCTAGAAAACAACTGATACTGTTTAGCTTCAGGTAAATACCCAACTAAACTCGCACTTGCATATCCATTCATTTTTTCAGCTAAATTTGATTTGTCAAACCCGGTTACATAAGCTGTATACTCCTTATCCAAAGGCACTCCTATCATTTCAAAATTAAGCATTGCATAAACTTCCCTACCTGCTTCTTTCATTTCTTTTGCTAAGTGCTTTGACCCCAACAAGCCTTTCTCCTCTGCCGCAAACAACACAAATACTATACTGCGCTTATTTCGTTTCACTTTAGAAAAATATTTTGCCATTTCCATAACTACAGCTGTTCCTGCAGCATTATCATTTGCACCATTTGCAATAATATCATCACCTACTTGTTTCCCTTTACCGATATGATCATAATGTGCTCCAATAACTACATATTCATCTTGTAAAACCGGATCGGTTCCTTGTAACAATCCAATTACATTAAACGCTTCTTGACCATTTACATCAAAAACATCTCTATAATTACAATAGTACGGACCTACTTTAACACTATTAAAATAATCTGCAATATAGCTTGCTGCCTTAGATATACCTTCACTACCGGTATCCCGTCCTTCCAAAGCATCAGAAGCAAGATAAGACACAATTGTTTTCATGGCCTCCGGAGACACCTCGCTCTCCTTTTTACTTGAAACTTCCTCCATTATAACATCATGCTTTGCAGGTTCTGGAATTTGATTATTCTCAGGAGCCATATTATCTATTACAACTGTAGATGATTTGCATGCTACAATCATCAGACACATTAAAAGTATTTTTTTATACATCAATTCTTATTTTTTATAAATATAAAAAAATCCCGCTTCATAGAGTTGAAACGGGATTTAAAGATT
>CAJXHW010000002.1 GCA_913054565.1 uncultured Kordia sp.
ATTCTGCCTCATCTTTTATTTTTTTGATTGTTTTAACAGTTATCATGTATTTTTTTATATCGTTATTTTTAGAACGATGATACAAAAACAAGGGCATCCATATAAAAAAGAACCCCAATACAGAAGCGCCAATATATTTATGAGACAGAAGTTCATTGTCAGATTTTATATAATAACCATAACTAATTGAAGCTATTATTAGGATGAATATGATGTATAAAATGTATTTCATGTTTTAAAGTAGATTTATATTACTGGCTGTAATTTAATAAATTATCAATAGTATTGCTTGTAACAGAATGGTAATTAGCACGGGATTTCTTGTATATGTTTATTGCTTCTTCCTTTTTTGAGCTTTTTACATATGCCTTAAAAATGGTGGTTACATACCAACGTCTCCCTACATTACACAAAAATTGTTCTATTTTATCGTCAATATCATGACCTCTATAATTATGTAGTATTGCTTGCTCAAACCAAACCATAGAAATATATGAGTTTGTTGAATTTGTTAAATTATATGTGTTGTCTAACATTTCAAAATGTTTGATTTCCATGTTTTTCGGGAAATTTCTAATAAAGTGCACCCATTCTTGTGGTGTCCATTCTTTAGTTGCTTCCGTATTTGCAGAATTATTTTTAAGAACATCTTGTAGTGTTAACTCTACATTTTTAAACTTGTCAGACTCAATTTTTGCTTGATTGCTTGGGATGCCTGGTTTATAAACCCACTCATTAGTGTTAAATGTAATATTGTATTTGTCTAGTAAGTTGTTATTCAAATAGGTCACAAATTTTTCTGTATGCATTGTTGAAAACGAATGGGAGTTGAAATAATTTTTTAAGAATGCATCAAGTTTTTCACGCCCTACAGTTTGTTCTAAAGTTCGTAAAAATAAATACCCTTTATCATAGGCAATACTATTCATTCCATCATCCGGGTTTCTATCTTTTAAATCTAACTTCAACTTTGTGTCGTTAGGGGAGTCTTTAAAACTTATTAATTCATCTTCTAAATCTTGTCGACCAATTAAAGCTAACATTTCTGCTCTTTCTTTTCCATAAAGCGCTTCCATAATTCTGATTTCAAAATAAACAGTAAACCCTTCATTTAGCCAAAAGTCATCCCATGTAGCGTTGGTAACTAAATTACCAGACCATGAATGTGCTAATTCGTGAGCTACAAGTGAGGTCAAACTCTTATCGCCGGCAATTACAGTAGGTGTAGCAAACGTTAATCGAGGGTTTTCCATTCCGCCAAAAGGAAAACTAGGAGGTAAAACAATTACATCAAATTGCTCCCATGCATAGTTGCCATATAACCCTTCGGCAGTGGTAACCATTTTTTCCATATCAGAAAATTCAGTATGAACTTTTGCTAACATTGATTTTTCGGCATATACTCCTGTACGATTACTAATTGCCTTATATTCAACATCACCAACTGCTAAAGCAATTAAATATGGAGAAATTGGTTGTTCCATTTTAAAATGATACAAGCCATTTTTAGTTTTTTCTTTAGGGTTTTCAGCACTCATTACAGCCATTAGTCCAGTTGGTGCTTTAACTGTAGCCTCATAAGTAACCCTAATTTGAGGGCTATCTTGAATAGGGATCCATGTTCGGGTTAAAATGGCTTGACCTTGTGTAAATAAAAACGGATGTTTCTTATCAGCTGTTTGTTGAGGTTTTAACCATTGCAAAGCCTCGGTTTTATTAGTAGTCTTATAATAAACGGTTATGTTTTTGGTTTCCGGAGTAATGGTAATTTTTAAAGCTTGTCCTAAATGTTTATCAAATTCTCCTAAGGCAAATTTGGTTTCTTTTCCATCAGCTTCGGTTTTTTGAATGTCTAGGAATTTACTATCTAAAATAATTTCAGTTGCATTGTTGTTTTCAATAGAGTAATTTGCAGACCCGCTAATAACCTCTTGATCAAAATCAACAGTAATATTCAAATTCAAATGCTTGACAACGGCAGCGTTTGGTTGCGCGTAAGAATGAGATTCGGTAACATACTTTGAGGTAGTTGTCTTTTCTCCTTTTTTAGTTTCTTTTGATGAGTTGCAACTTGTAGTAAATAAGATGATGCAACTTAGTATGATGGTAATTTTTTTCATTTTATAGTTTTTTAATTAGACGATCTTTTGTTAAAAGTAAATCCCTCATGTATATCTGACGGAGAGTTTCAACGTATGGTCTGTAATTGTAATACCCATCTGTATAATTTTTTATAGCTAAGTTAGTTAACTCTAAAGCTTCTGGGTGCTTACCCTTTTTTTCTAAAAGTAATGCTTTGTAGTAATTACCGTCAGCATAATTATTATTAGTGTATTTTAGTAATTTATTGATATTGTATAAGGCGAGAGAATCATTGTTGTTTTCATAATGAGCAATTCCGTTATATAAAAAAGTGGTTACTTCAATCCAATCTTCGCCAGTTTCTTCTGTCTCTTTTTTAATATGTTTATTAAAATAATAAGTAGAAGTTTTGTAGTCTTTTAAACCTAGGTACGCTATGCCTCTCCAATAATCAACACTGTGTCCTTGTGGAGCGTCAATAAAGTTTGGAGTAATAGTATCTAAAGCGTTAAAATCCGCAATTGCTTTTTTATAATCCCTGTAAAACCATAAATAGTTGTACCCTCTATATCCTATCCATTCTTCAGGATTTAATTCAATAGATTTATCCATGTATTTTTTCCAAAGATGAGGTATACCTCTTTTTAAATAAGGGATAGATAGCTCTCTGTATGCTTCTGCATTCGTGCTATCAAGTTCGGTAACTTTTTTTAAAGCATTTAAACTTCTAGAGCTGCCTTGGTAACGCTTTCCGTATTCTAGAATTTCTAATGAGTCAGTTTTACTTTTGTTACATGAAAAAGTAAAGAGAAAGACCAAGGTGCTAAGGAATAATTTCTGTGATCTCGCCATTTTCTATCCGATATGAAATATACATATATGAATCTCTAAACTCATTTTGATAAAAGTTTGGATTCCATTTTTTTAATTGTGTAGTAAGACTGAAAAGCTGATTGACAATTTTTGTGTTAAATTTCTTAGGCTCTAGGTCTAAGTCATTTTCATGAATAACATATCTTCCTGCTTCTCCTTTACAGTTAATTATAAACCGAATGTTTAAATATCCAGAATCCGTAAAGTTATTATTCTTGTAGTTTTGAAGAATAAATTTTCTTAAGCCATTTTTTCCTTCACTATATGTTGCTCTTTCTGGGTTATAATATTGCAGAATAAAATTCTTGTCACAAACCTTAAACCCTTCACTTAATAAAGATTTTTCTGAATCAATATAGTGTGCTGAATGTTCAAAAACTCCTTTTTTAGGAAGGTACTTTGATTTGAATTGATAATTCATGTACAGAACCAATAAAAGATAGGCTGCTATTAACACACCTAATATGATACCTATTATTTTTAAAGCTTTAATCATAGTAATATTAAGTAAACTAAAAACCCTGCAATTGCAGGGTTTTTAGTTATGCTTTTATAGCTAATTGTAAACTTAACTCTTTTAATTGCTCATTATCTAGAGGAGCGGGAGCATCAATCATCACATCTCTACCTGAATTGTTTTTTGGGAAAGCTATGAAATCTCTAATCGTTTCTTGACCTCCTAAAATAGCAACTAATCTATCTAAACCAAAAGCTAAACCTCCATGTGGTGGTGCGCCATATTCAAATGCGTCCATTAAGAAACCGAATTGTGCTTTTGCGTCTTCATCAGAAAACCCTAAATGCCTTAGCATTGTTGCTTGTATTTGCTTGTCGTGAATTCTGATAGAACCTCCGCCAATTTCGTTTCCGTTCAATACTAAGTCATAGGCGTTTGCTTTGACTTGGCCAGGATTAGTATCTAATAATTCTAACTGACCTGGTTTAGGTGATGTGAACGGGTGGTGCATAGCGTGATAATGTCCAGTTTCTTCATCTAATTCTAATAAAGGAAAATCGATAACCCATAATGGAGCAAATACTTTAGGGTCTCTAAGTCCTAAACGCTCTGCCATTTCCATACGTAAAGCACTTAATTGTGCACGTACTTTGGTTGTAGCGCCAGATAAAATACAAATTAAATCACCTGCTTTAGCGCCAGTTTTCTCAGCCCAATTCTTTAAATCGTCCTGATCATAAAATTTATCTACAGATGATTTGAAAGAACCATCTTCATTACATTTTACATATACCATACCAAGTGCACCAACCTGCGGACGACGAACCCAGTCAATTAATTTGTCTATTTCTTTTCTGGTGTACGAAGCTCCTCCAGGTACAGCAATACCAACAACTAATTCAGCATCGTTAAATACTTTAAATTCTTTGTGTTGTGATACATCGTTTAATTCTCCAAATTCCATTCCGAAACGGATGTCTGGTTTGTCGTTACCGTACAAACGCATCGCATCATCGTATAGCATTCTTGGGAATTTTTCTATTTCAACTCCGTTTACTTCTTTTAATAAATGACGTGTTAAACCTTCAAATATGTTTAAGATATCTTCTTGCTCAACAAAGGCCATTTCACAGTCAATTTGTGTAAATTCTGGTTGTCTATCTGCACGCAAGTCTTCATCTCTAAAACACTTTACAATTTGAAAGTATTTGTCCATTCCACCAACCATCAATAACTGTTTGAAGGTTTGTGGTGATTGTGGTAAGGCGTAAAACTGCCCTTCGTTCATACGAGAAGGTACTACGAAATCACGTGCGCCTTCTGGTGTAGATTTGATTAAATATGGTGTTTCAACTTCAATGAATTCTTGATCAGACAAGTATTTACGAACTTCCATTGCTACTTTATGACGGAACATTAGGCTGTTTTTTACCGGATTACGACGAATATCTAGATAACGATATTTCATACGTAACTCCTCACCACCATCAGTATTATCTTCAATAGTAAACGGTGGTAACTTAGCGTCATTTAGAATTTCTAATTTAGAAACTAAAACTTCAACCTCTCCAGTAGGTATTTTTGTGTTTTTAGATTCACGTTCAATTACAGTTCCTGTTACTTGAATAACAAATTCTCTTCCTAAAGATTTTGCTTTTTCCATCATATCAGCAGGCGTACGTTCCTCGTCAAAAATAAGTTGTGTAATGCCGTAACGATCACGTAAATCAACCCAAATCATAAATCCTTTATCTCTAGATTTTTGAACCCAACCAGATAAGGTAACTTCGGTGTTTATGTGTGATGCTCTTAATTCACCATTTGTATGACTTCTATACATTGTAACTGTTTTTAAATAAATTGAACTAGTAAAGCGCAAATTTAAGAAGATTAACTAAAAAAGCACCGATAATTATCTGTGCTTTTTTTATAATTTTTTAGGAGCTTATTTGCTAAATAACTTCACCTTTAGTTGGTGTACTAAATAGAAGAGTATTGGTACTACAATTAAGGTTAAAAATGTTGCTATAAATAACCCGTAAATTACGGTCCATGCTAATGGTCCCCAAAAAATTAACATTGTCACCACCAAAATAGATATTAGCATCAAATTCACTAAATAAAGTAAAGAAGTTGATGTTTAATCCAATTGCTAATGGTATTAAACCAAGTATGGTTGTTATAGCGGTTAGTAATACCGGACGTAAACGTGCTTTTCCTGCTAAAACAATGCTTTCGTATAAGTTGTCATGGTCTAAATAAGCATCATTGTTTAACTGTAGTTCTTCACGTTTTCGATCTATTAATAGCTGCGTGTAATCTAAAAGGACAACACCATTATTAACAACGATACCTGCTAGAGAGATAATACCCATCATTGTCATCATAATAACAAATGCACTTCCTGTAATTACAATTCCTCCGAATACTCCGATTAGACTCAAGAAAATTGCCAACATAATAATAGCTGGTTTAGAAATAGAGTTAAATTGAAAGATAAGAATAAAGAATATCAGGCCTAAACCAGTAAAGAAAGCACCCATTAAAAATGCCATTTGTTTGTTTTGTTCTTCAATTTGTCCTGTATAATCAAGGTTGATTTCACTTGGCATATCGTTAAAGTTTTTCATTTCTTCTTGAATATGCGAAACAATTGCTGCGGCATCAGTATAACCAGGGGCAAGTGCAGAATAAACAGTAACCACACGTTTTATGTCTTTGTGTTTTATAGCGCTAAACCCAGAGTTGTTTCTTTGTTTTGCTAAAACTGAAACAGGAACTTCTTTTATTTGACCAGAAGCCATGTCTCTAAAGGTTATTTTTTGGTTAAATAAGGCACTTTTGTTGTATTTATTGTCTTTGTTAAAACGCACATAAATATCATAATCTTCACCAGCTTCTTTATAAGTACCTGCTTTTGCTCCGAAAATAGAATTACGCAATTGCTGACCTACTTGCCCTGTGCTGATACCTAATTCACCAGCTTTTTTTCTGTCAACCTCAACTTGCATTGATGGTTTTGATTTATTGACATCAATTTTTAGTTCATCAATACCTGCAATATTTTTAGAATTGATAAAGTCACGCATACGTTCAGCGGTAACAATTAATTCTGAGTAATCAGGGCCTTCAATTTCAATGTTTATAGGTGCTCCAGCAGGCGGACCATTAGCGTCTTTTTCAACAGAGATTAATACGCCAGGAAATATTCCTGTTAATTCAGTTTGTATTTTTAATCGTAATGCTTCACTGTCTTTTCCTTTTCGGAATTTGTATTCACGCATGGAAGCTGTTATTTTTCCTTTATGTGGCATTTCTGCTGTCGAACCACCATCTGTTTGTGGGTTTCCAGCACCATCTCCAACTTGCGCTACTGCAGATTCTACTAAGAAATTATGATCTCCATCTAAATATTCAGAATCATTAATAACAGCATAGACTCGTTGTTCGATTTCTTTAGTAATTGCATTTGTTTTTTCAATAGCAGTTCCTTGCGGATACTCTATATATACAATTATTTGATTAGGTTTATTGTCAGGGAAAAATTCAATTTTAGTTCGTTGGCTTCCTACCGAGGCTCCAAAGCCCATAAAGGCTATAAATAACAGTGAAAAAGTTCCTAAAACAATAACATATGGTCTTTTCCCTTTTAGGGCACTACGTAGTGTTTTTTCATAAAGACGCTCCCATTGGGTAAGTATTTTTATTTGGAAATATACAGCCATCTTTCGTAAAATAAAACGGTATACCCATAACATAATAGCTGTAAATATCATGACCGTTCCTAGTGCTCTGTATGTGCCTCCAAAAATTAGAATAAGAGCTCCTATTATTGCAACGATACTTGATAGTGTAATTATCTTTTTAAGTGGCATTTCATTATCTTCAGTACTCATGAATTGTGACACCATTACTGAGTTAAAGAATATGGCAACAAATAATGATGATCCTAATACAACCGATAATGTTATTGGAAAATAAATCATGAATTGCCCCATGACTCCTGGCCACATTCCTAAAGGAATAAATGCAGCAACTGTTGTTGCGGTTGAAATAATGATAGGAAAAGCAATTTCACCAATTCCTTTTTTAGCAGCTTCAACTCGAGTCATACCTTCTTCGTCCATTAAACGATAGACGTTTTCTACTACAACAATTCCATTATCAACTAGCATACCGAGCCCCATAATTAACCCAAAAAGAATCATGGTGTTTAAGGTGTAACCAATAGCACCTAGTATCATCAAGGACATAAACATGGACATTGGTATTGCGAACCCAACAAATAATGCGTTTTTAAATCCTAAAAAAAACATTAATACCCCAACAACTAGTATGATACCAAAAATGATATTATTTACTAAATCATCAACTTGACCAATTGTTTTAAATGATTGGTCATTAGTTATGGTCACTTTTAGATTACTAGGAAATACGTTTGCTTTAGCTTCATCTACAATTTTAACAATTTGTTCTGCAGCAGCAACCATGTTTTTTCCTGCTCGTTTTTTTACATCAAGCATTACTACAGGTTCACCAAACTCACGAGCATAGGTTGTTTTTTCTTTTTCTTTAAACGAAATCGAGGCAATATCTTTTAAATAAATTGGATTATTATGCTCAGATTTTACAACAAAATCTTCCAGTTCTTTTGGACTTTCAATTTCACCAATGATTCGGATAGTACGACGTTGCCCACTAGTTTTTAAATTACCAGCAGACATGGTAACATTACCGTTAGAAATGGCATTTTGCACATCGTTAAAACTAACTTGTGCAGCCATCATTTTATATATGTCAACAGCTACTTCAACTTCTTTTTCTTGTGCACCTCTAATATCAACTTGTTTGATTTCTTGTAGGTTTTCAATAGACGTTTCTAAATATTCTCCAAACTCTTTAAGTTTTTCAATAGGATAGTCACCAGAAATATTAATGTTTAAAATTGGCACTTCTTCTGACATGCTTAAGTCAAATACATTAGGTTCAACTTTAGCCCCGTTAAAACTCGGCCAATCTTCACTAGAAGTTTCAGTATCAATTTTATCTTTCACTTTTTGCTTTGCAGCATCAACCGTAATGTTTTCATCAAACTCAACAACAATCATTGATACATCTTCTTGAGATGTTGAGGTAATTTCTATAACATTACTTATTGTTTTTAGTTTTTCTTCTAAAGGATCTGTAATAAGTTTTTCAATATCCTCCGATGTGTTTCCAGGATATATAGAGCTTACATAAATTTTAGTTTCCTTTATTTCAGGGAAATTTTCTCGCGGCATATTCATGTAGGCGGAAACTCCTAAAATAAGAATCAAACTTATCATTACATAAATGGTAGTTTTATTGTTTATTGCCCAAGACGATAGCCCGAATTCTTTGTCGGTTTTCTTTTTTTGTTGCGCCATAATTATAATGTTATAATTTTCACGGTTTGACCGTCTTTTACATTTCTTGCTCCTTCGTTAATTATTTGATCACCATCATTAAGACCTTTTAAAACCTCAATGACATCTCCTTGAGTTTTACCAGTTTCAATAATAATTTTCTTGGCAATGGCTTCCTTACTTTTATTTTCATTAGTAGCAATGTAAACGTATTGCTGCCCTTCAGCATTTTCTGAAATAATACTTTGTGGAAGTAGTATTGCAGATGGGCTTGTATAATCGTTTATTTTAAGTTTTGCAGTTAGGTTTGGTTTGATACTTTTATCAGCGTTTGGCACAGCAATTTCAACTTTAAAAGTTCTGTTTGCGGGGTTAATGTAATTTCCGGCCTGTCTTACTTTAGCCTCAATGGTTTTTCCTAAAATTGGAAATTCTACTTCAACCTTTTTATCCTTTGTAATACTTGAAATATAGCTTTCAGGTACATCGGTTTCAATATACATGTCATCTAAATTAACAAGAAGTATTAGTTCAGACATTCCTGCAGACACCACACTTCCTTGTTCAGTAATGACATCGTCAATTGTTCCTGAAAAAGGCGCACGAATAATTGTTTTAGCTAATTGACTTTTTAATTGATTAACAGCTTCTGTTTGCGCCTCATACGATGATTTTGCCTGAAGATATTGTATTTCAGATCCTATTTTTTGTTCCCATAAACGTTGTTGACGTTCAAACGTTGTTTTGGCTAGAGTTGCTTGAATTTGCAGTTGTGCAAGTTGCTGACTCATTCCTCCGTCGTCTATTTTAGCTAATACTTGTCCTTTGTTTACTTTTTGCCCTTCGGTTACATAAACGTTTGTAAGTACGCCTGAAAATTCAGGACGAAGTGTTAAAAGGTTTTTTGTGTTAACATTTCCCTGTAATTCTAGAAAATGAATAAACTCCTCATTTTTAGTTTTTATGGTTGTAATTAATGGAAGTTTTTTTGTTTTGTCTAATTCTGAAATTTTTACATCAATGCTTTTTATAGCAGCGTTTAACTCTTGTTGTTGAGTTATAATTTCTGCTCTTTTTAATCTTATTTTTTCAAGGTTATTTGTTGCTATAATTTCATCAACAGTTTTTTCTTTGTTACCTCCGCATGATAAGACAAGTAATGATCCGATGATTAGTATGTATATGTTTTTCATTGTAAATTGATTAATTAGTTTTGTTTAATAATGTTTCTAAAGCAACTTTTTGAGTGATAACATTTAACATTGCTTGTAAGTATTCTTGTTGACTTGCGTATAGTTGTTGTTGAGCTTGTCTTAAGTCAAAACTAGAAGTGATTCCTTCAAAGAATTTAGTTTGATTTTTTCTCTCAATACGTTCAGCTAACGCTAAGTTTTCTTTAGATGTTTGAAATTGATCAATTGTAAATTGATAATTGCTTTTTGCAGAAGCTATTTGAAATTGTAATTGCTTTTCGGTTTCTGATAAGTTGTTTTCTGCTTTTTCTAAGTTAATTCTTGCACGTTGAGTTTTTGCTGAGCGTTGTCCTGAGCTAAAAATAGGGACATTTAAGCTTACTCCAAACAAGGAAGAGCCAAACCATTTTTGGTCATTATCTAAAAATGAAAATTCATTACTATTAGCTGCATAGCCTCCATTTACAAATGCAGATAAGCTTGGTAATGCTTTAGTTTTTTCTAATTTTAAAAGCAACTCTTTAGAGCGTCTGTTGTTTTCGGCAATTTTATAGTCAATTGTGCTTTGTACATCATCATCAGAAGTTAATAATGCTAAATCAATATTGTCTTGCGCTAAAACCTCTAAAGACTCTGTTAGGGTTACGATACTGTCAATTTCTAAACCAATTGTAATATTTAGCATTTGTTGTGCAATTTGATGTAGCCTCTGTGCGTTTTTATAGCCGCTATTTAATTGTTTTAAAGTAATTTGTAACTGTTCAACATTTTCTTCTTCAGTTAAACCATTTTCGAAAGTGGCTGTTATTTCATTAAGGCTTTTCTCTAGTACTGCAATATTTTTTTCATAAATAGAAATACTTTCTTGTGATAATAAAACATTTCCATAAGCATTTATGGTGTTTTTTCTCACTTCTAAATCTGTTTTGTTTTTTGCGTTTTTAGAAATTTCTAAAAAAACTTTAGCTGATTGCAAGCCTACGAGGTAGGATCCGTCAAATAATAACTGACTTAGTGTAGCAGTAGCATTAACTGTTTGGCTAGTTCCAAATACAAGCTCATCGTCTATACCATCTCCGTTAAAATCAATCAAGTTAACTTGTTGTTTTAGCCAATTGTTATAGTCTACTTTAGCATTGATTTGTGGTAGTCCAATAGCTGTGGTTTCCCATTTTTGCTTTATTGCAGCATCAATGTCTAAGATTGCATTTTTTGATGAAGTGTTATTTTTTATAGCGTAATCAATTGCCTCTTGTAGTGATAAGCTAGCAGGTAGCTCCTGTGCTGTTATTTGTAAGGATAACAGAAAACTAAATAAAAATATTAATTTATTTGTCATGGTTATGATACTTTGTTCTTGTAGTTAATTAATTCTTGTTCTAGTATACTAATACCGTACATTGTAGCAATTGCTCTAGTGTGGTACTCCAATATTTGCATTTCTGTTTTAATAATATCATCTGTTTTTTTACTAAACGTTTCGCTTTCATGAAATCCGAAAATCAGTAAAAAATAAAACTTCATAATTGTTTCTTTATCTATGTTGTCTCTGTATAGTTTTTCATGTATTCCTCGTTCTAAATTGTTCATAACACAGTCATTAAAAGAACAAATCTTATGGTTTGTTAATTTTGAGTATGTTTCTGGGTAATATTTTTTTAATTGAAACATTGGTGATGTTTTTGCTTTTTTGAACATGTTTTGGAACACCTTTTTTATAGCAAAATTTTCTTCTATAGCATTAAGTTTAAGCGCTGTAATTTCTTTTATAGTGTTGTCTATAGTTTTTTGTACAAAATCGGCACTTGCGTCAACTAAATCTACTTTGTTTTGAAAGTATTTGTAGATTGTTTTTTTTGAAATACCCATTTCATTAGCAATATCATCCATCGTAACGCTTTTAAAACCATAGTTTAAGAACATTTTTCCTGTGGTGTCTAATATTTTTTCTCTCATAAAATGTAATTTATTCAGGTGCAAATATACACTAAGAAACTTTAGGAACAATAAAAGTTTCCTTAGTTTTATTAAAATTTAACATTTCAGAATCTTAGCTAATAGTTTACTTTTGTTTAAAAAACAGATTTAATGTTATCAATTGATTCTTATAGAGCATGTTTTACTGCTTATTTACAAGATAAAATTCAAACTAAAGAGCCTAAAAGTTTATACGAGCCTATCACATATATTCTTAGTTTAGGAGGAAAACGCTTACGACCGGTATTGACATTAATGACTGCAGAAATTTTTGGAGCAGATTATAAAAAGGCTTTGGATGCTGCTTTGGCTGTAGAGGTTTTTCATAATTTTTCATTAGTGCATGATGACATTATGGACGCTGCACCACTAAGAAGGGGAGAGCAAACCGTTCATGAAAAATGGAATTTAAACACGGGTATTCTATCCGGTGATGCCATGTTAATTCAAGCGTATCAGTTATTTGAAAATTATGAAGACGGAGTGTTTAAAGGCTTAGCTAAAATTTTCAGTAAAACCGCTTTAGAGGTTTGTGAAGGGCAACAATATGATGTAGATTTTGAAACACGAAATGATGTTACAGAATTTGAGTATTTAAAAATGATTGAATACAAGACTGCGGTATTGGTTGGAGCGGCAATGAAAATGGGTGCTTTGGTAGCAAATGCTTCAAAAGAGGATGCTGAAAAAATATATGATTTCGGGCGCTTATTGGGGATAGCATTTCAACTTCAAGATGATTATTTAGATGCTTTTGGTGATCCACAGACTTTTGGAAAACAGGTTGGAGGTGATATTATTGAAAATAAAAAAACATACTTATATCTTAAGGCTATAGAAAACGCATCAGAACAAGATAAGCAAAAATTGAAAGCATTATTTACTGAAAATATTCAAACAGATGTGGTTGAAAAAATAACATTTGTCAAAAACCTTTTTGTTACAAGTGGTGCCTCAGACTTAACTAAAAAAGCAATAAAAAACTATACTCAGCAAGCGTTTAAAACATTAGAAAATCTGTCTGTGTCAGCAGACAAAAAACAAATTTTAGTTGAGTTTGGAGAAAGTTTAATGTATAGAACCGTATAATGTCTTTAGAGGTTCAAAATACACATCATTTATTAGATTTAGCAATTTCAGAAACTTTGTATGAAGCGTTAATAAACCAACTAAATAAAGATTTTACTCTTTCCAATATTGAAGAATGTATTTCAGAATCGGTTACGCCAAGTGAATTAAAAAAGCAATTATTTGGTATTGTTGAAGGATTGATTCATGATGAATTTGATCGCTTTTTAAATTTATTGTACCGTATTGATTTACCCGAACACCAGATTAAAAAGAAAATTACTCAAACCCCAGTTGCGTATATTGAACAGGTAACTTTTTTAATTTTAAAAAGAGAGTGGCAAAAAGTATGGTTTAAGAATAAGTATTTCTCCTAGAAAAAGACTCTTATAAAGGGTTGTATTGCTGTTCCGTAAACGCTTTTTCTGCTATTGTATAGTACATCATAACGCATACCTATAGCACCAAAATCACCTATAGCATACCCGCCTCCTAAATAGAGTGCAGGATACCAGTAATTAGTAGATGCATTAAAAACTTCATCTTTATAATTCACGTTGTTGTGTTCAAATTCGGCCGATACTTGCAGCTCTCTTACAGGATTAAATAAACCTATTAAACTTGCTCCTAGCACAGTAGCTTTGAAATAATGTTTTCTGCTGGAATAATTTCCTGACACCCCAGCACCAAGGGCAACTTTGTCATTAAATTGGTATATGCCGGTAGGTGAAATAGCTATGTTGGTAAAATCATTACTAAAACCGAGGCCAATACCACCTCCAAAACGCACTTTGCTCCAAAATTCACTTTTTGTGTGTGTAATTTCATTAGCTTCTGTTTCTTGCGCATTTAGAATAATAGAAAAAAAGGCCGTGAAAATTGAGAAAATCAAATATTTAGGATTGAGATGTCTGTACATATTAATAAATTGTTTAAAATAGAAAGATACAAATTAATTTATATAAAAATCAAGCCGTTGTTTTTATGAAAAATTGTACTTTTGAACGAATTTTATATACAGCTATATTTAGTTGTTGCAATCAATAGGAAACGGAGTTTTCTGTAATGATAAAAAAGAGACAAGCGAAACATAATGGATAAATATTCCTTTTTAAACGCCGCACATACAGCATATTTTGCTGAATTGTATGATCAATATTTAGTTAACCCTGACAGTGTTGAACCTAGTTGGAGAGCATTTTTTCAAGGGTATGATTTTGGAGCTGAAGCATCTTCTGAAGATGAGCAAATAAACAAGGTTCCTGAAAATGTTCTAAAAGAATTTCAAGTAGTTAGATTAATTGACGGCTACAGAACACGCGGGCATTTGTTTACAAAAACAAATCCAGTACGTGAGCGTAGACAGTACAGACCAACACTAGACTTGGAGAATTTTGGGTTGTCAAAATCTGATTTAAATGAGGTTTTTGAAGCCGGTTCAATTCTTAACTTAGGTAAAACAACTCTGTCAGTAATCATTAAACATTTAGAAGCTATTTATTGTGATTCTATTGGTGTAGAGTATATGTACATCAGGGATCCAGAAGAAATTACATGGATTCAAAATTGGTTAAATGTCAACAGTAATAATCCTACATTTTCTGCAGATCAGAAGAAAAATATTTTAAGAAAATTAAATGAGGCAGTTTCTTTTGAAACATTCATGCATTCTAAATATGTTGGACAAAAACGTTTTTCAGTAGAGGGGAATGAAACTTTAATTCCAGGGTTGAATTCACTTATGGAAAGCGCAACTGACAACGGAGTGAGCCAGTTTGTTGTAGGTATGGCCCACCGTGGTCGTTTAAATGTATTGGCTAATATATTTGGAAAATCTTCTGAAAATATATTTTCAGAATTTGATAGTAAAGAATATGATGAAGATGAGTTATTTGATGGTGATGTAAAGTACCATATGGGATGGACGTCTTTTCGTGATGCAGATTCAGGGAAAAAAGTTCGTATGGACTTAGCGCCAAACCCATCTCATCTAGAAACCGTAAATACAGTAGTAGAAGGAATCTGTCGCGCAAAATTAGATAACGAGTTAAATGGTGATGAGAGTAAAATATTACCAATATTAATTCATGGTGATGCAGCAATTGCAGGTCAAGGAGTTGTATATGAAACAATTCAAATGGCTCAGTTGGACGGTTATAGAGTAGGAGGAACAATTCATGTGGTTGTAAACAATCAAGTAGGGTTTACAACTAATTATCTTGACGCACGTTCAAGCACGTATTGTACTGATGTTGGAAAAGTAACATTGTCTCCAGTATTACATGTTAATGCAGATGATGTAGAGGCTGTATGTCACGCATTTCAATTTGCTTTAGAGTTTAGAATGAAGTTTGGAAGAGATGTATTTATTGATTTGTTAGGGTTTCGTAAATACGGACATAACGAAGGTGATGAACCGCGTTTTACACAACCAAAGCTTTACAAATCAATAGCAAAACATTCTAACCAAAGAGATATTTATGCTGAAAAGTTATTAGCAGATGGTGTTATCGATAATGGTTATGTTAAAGAGTTGGAAAAAGCTTATAAGGCAGAACTAGAAATTGGTTTAGAAGCGTCAAGAAAGCATGAAAAAACAATTGTAACTAAAATAATGGCCGAAGATTGGAAGGGTTATGAAATAGGAAAGTTGCAAGATATTCTTACGCCAGTAGACACAACATATTCATTAGATAAATTAGATAAAATAGCAGAAGGAATTACAAAATTACCTTCAAATAAAAAATTCATCAAAAAAATACAACGTATAATTGATGATAGACATAAACGCTACTTTGATAAAGACTTTAAAAATTATAACCAATTAGATTGGGGTATGGGTGAGCTCTTTGCTTATGGTACTTTAATGGAAGAAGGGTATAATGTGCGTATTTCTGGCCAAGATGTTGAAAGAGGAACATTTTCTCATCGTCATGCAATAGTGAAAACTGAAGACGGTGATGAAGAAATTAATTTACATAACACGATTGGTTTAGATGGACATTTCCATATTTATAACTCATTACTTTCAGAGTATGGGGTTGTAGGTTTTGATTATGGTTACGCCATGGCAAGTCCGAAAACACTAACCATTTGGGAAGCTCAGTTTGGAGATTTCAGTAACGGAGCTCAAATAATGTTGGACCAGTATATATCTGCTGCGGAAGATAAATGGAAAACTCAAAATGGGTTGGTAATGTTATTACCACACGGTTATGAATTCCAAGGGTCGGAGCATTCATCAGCACGTATGGAGCGTTACCTACAATTGTGTTCTAATCATAATATGATTATTGCAGATTGTACAACACCAGCTAACTTTTACCATTTGTTAAGACGACAAATGAAGTGGAATTTCAGAAAGCCTTTAGTGGTTTTTACACCTAAACGTTTATTGCGTTTACCAGAAGCAGTATCTACAAAAGATGAATTGGTAAATGGGCGTTTTCAAGAAATTTTAGATGACACTTCTGTTGATAAAAATAAAGTAACATCATTAGTGTTTTGTACAGGTAAGTTTTATTATGATTTATTAGAGAAACGTACAGAATTAGGAAGAGAAGATGTTGCCTTAGTACGAATAGAACAGTTATTTCCATTGCCACAGAAACAATTAGAAGAACTTATTGCTAGTTATCCAAATGTTTCAGATTATGTTTGGGCACAAGAAGAGCCTAAAAACATGGGAGCTTGGGGATATATGCTAATGCATTTTGAAGCAGTTAAGTTGCGTTTGGCATCTAGAAAAGCGTATAGTGCACCTGCTGCAGGAAGTTCAACACGTTCAAAAGCTAGGCATAAAAAAGTAATAGAAAGTGTGTTTGATACACCAACAAAATAAAAAAGAACAATACAGACTATAAATTATATATTATGATTTTAGAAATGAAAGTTCCTTCACCGGGGGAATCAATTACAGAAGTAGAAATTGCAGAATGGTTAGTTCAAGACGGCGATTACGTTGAGAAAGATCAAGCTATTGCTGAAGTAGATTCAGACAAAGCAACATTAGAATTACCAGCTGAGGTAAGCGGGATAATTACATTAAAAGCAGAAGAAGGTGATGCTGTTGCAGTTGGTGAAGTAGTTTGTTTAATAGATACATCTGCAGAAGTTCCTGCTGGTGGAGAAGCTAAAACAGCGACTCCAAAAGTAGAAGAGAAAAAAGTTGAAGCACCTAAAGCTGCTCCAGTTGCTTCTAAAACATATGCAACAGGAACTGCCGCTCCTGCCGCTAAGAAAATATTAGACGAAAAAGGAATTGCTACTAGTGATGTATCAGGAACTGGTCGTGATGGACGTATCACAAAAGACGATGCAGTAAAAGCTGTGCCTTCTATGGGAACACCAACAGGAGGCTCTAGAAGTACAGGACGTAAAAAAATGTCTATGTTACGTCGTAAAGTAGCAGAGCGTTTAGTTGAGGCTAAAAATACAACAGCAATGTTAACTACGTTTAACGAAGCAGATATGAAGCCTATTTTTGATTTAAGAAAACAATATAAAGAAGAGTTTAAAACCAAACACGGTGTTGGACTTGGATTCATGTCATTCTTTACAAAAGCTGTTACTAGAGCGTTAGAGCTATATCCTGATGTAAACTCTATGATTGACGGGAAAGAAATGATTACGTATGATTTCTGTGATATTTCAATAGCTGTGTCTGGACCTAAAGGATTAATGGTTCCGGTAATGCGTAATGCAGAAGTATTAACGTTTAGAGGTGTTGAGGCAGAAATAAAACGTTTAGCATTACGTGCTCGTGATGGAAAAATTACGGTTGATGAAATGACAGGTGGAACGTTTACAATTTCTAATGGAGGTGTATTTGGATCAATGTTATCTACACCAATTATCAATCCACCACAATCTGGTATTTTAGGAATGCACAATATTATTGAGCGTCCAGTTGCTGTTGATGGCCAGGTGGTTATCAGACCAATGATGTACTTAGCATTGTCTTATGATCATAGAATTATTGACGGTAAAGAATCTGTAGGATTCTTAGTAGCTATTAAAGAAGCTCTAGAAAACCCAGTAGAATTATTAATGGGTGGTGATGTTAAAAAAGCATTAGAATTATAATCAATTAGATTGTATAACATACAAAAACCGAAGCTTAATAAGCTTCGGTTTTTTTATTGGTATGATTTTATCGGTTGAGGACCTTCCAAAACGTTTCGTTTTATTTGAAGTGTTCCATCTTCTTTAGTATCAATATACCATTTTATTAAGGAGAGGGCACCGTTTTCTATCTCAATACCTGTAATGCTTCTAGGATGTACGCAGCTTCCGTCATTAAAAAAGGGAATGTCACCTGGCTTAGGAAAACGCGGGCGGTGTGTATGGCCAACAATAGTCATTAAGTTATTATTGTTTACAATCCAATTTTTTATGCGACGCTCTATTTTAATTAATTCTTTGTGGTTTTTTGCAGGGCTAGTCGGGTCTGATATTCCCATAATTTGTAATGGTTTCCATAATATTCTAACAAAAAACCTGCTCCATTTCCAAAAGCTATAATTCCACCAATCTGCTTGATGGCCATGAGTTAAGAAGATTTCTTTACATGTGTCTTGATGTCTTAAAACAACGCCTTCTTCATAGTTTAAATTAGGGAATAATGGCGTGTTTTTTTCAGTTTTGTGATTATAATAACTAGACAAATGCTTAGTAACATATTGCTTGTTTTTATAGACCATATCATGGTTTCCCCAAATCAAATGCAACTTGTTCTCTTGATGAAATTTCTTTAAGAGTAAGTAGATGTTTTTGTGGGCTTCAAATAGAGTTTTGAATGATAAGTTTTCCCACAATTCATCGCCGTCACCAAGTTCACAATATTGAAAATTATTATTATAATAATAGGTAAGAGCGTGCATGTATATATTTCTATTATTTGCAAAGTCATCTGCAAAACTATTATCACCTCTATGACAATCACTAAATAATACAAACTTATCACTGTTTGAAAATTCAATAACTTTAGCATTTGTATATGCTCTATTAAGTCTGGTATTTGATGACATTGAGAATAATATTTGGATAAGTTAAAGGTATAAAAAAAGCTCCTTAAAGGAACTTTTTTTATTGTTTTAGTAATAGGAAATTAATTATCCTAAGACACCAGTATCTTCTTTTATTTTATTTAAAGGCGTTTAAACCTGTAACATCCATACCAGTAATTAGTAAGTGTATGTCATGAGTACCTTCATAAGTAATGACACTTTCTAAATTCATAGAGTGACGCATAATGCTGTATTCTCCAGAAATCCCCATACCACCTAACATTTGGCGTGCTTCTCTTGCTATATTGATAGCCATATCAACATTATTACGTTTAGCCATAGAAATTTGTGCAGATGTTGCGCGACCTTCATTGCGCAATACACCTAAACGCCAAGTTAATAATTGAGCCTTGGTTATTTCGGTAATCATTTCTGCTAATTTCTTTTGTTGTAATTGAAAAGATCCAATTGGTTTTCCAAATTGCATACGCTCTTTAGAATATCTTAAAGCGGTGTCATAACAATCCATTGCTGCGCCAATAACACCCCAAGCAATACCATAACGGGCAGAATCTAAACAACCTAATGGTGCACCTAATCCTGATTTATTTGGTAATAAGTTTTCTTTAGGAACTTTTACATTGTCAAAAATCAACTCTCCAGTTGCTGAAGCTCTTAATGACCATTTGTTATGTGTTTCTGGTGTTGTGAATCCTTCCATACCACGTTCAACAATTAAACCATGAATGCGTCCTTCTTCATTTTTAGCCCAAACAACTGCAACATCAGCAAATGGCGCGTTAGAAATCCACATTTTAGCACCATTTAAAAGATAATGATCTCCCATATCTTTAAAATTAGTAACCATTCCTCCAGGGTTTGATCCATGATCTGGCTCAGTTAAACCAAAACATCCTAACCATTCACCAGAAGCTAATTTTGGTAAATATTTATTACGTTGTGCTTCATTACCGTATTTCCAAATAGGATACATAACTAAAGATGACTGTACTGATGAGGTAGAGCGCACACCTGAGTCACCTCTTTCAATTTCTTGCATGATTAAACCATAAGAAATTTGATCAAGACCAGCACCACCATACTCTTCAGGAATGTACGGTCCGAAAGCTCCAATTCCAGCTAAACCTTTAACTATCTGTTTAGGGAACTCGGCTTTTTGTGCGTACTCTTCAATAATTGGAGAGACATCACGCTTTACCCATTCTCTAGCAGCATCTCTAACTAATTTGTGTTCTTCAGATAATAAGTCATCTAATTGATAATAATCTGGAGCTTGAAATAAATCTGGTTTCATCTGTTGGTTTTTATATGATTAATGATTTTAACCGAACATATTCGTGAAAATCATAGTGAAAATTAAAATTATAGAAACAAATGTAACTAATGAGTTATAACTAAACAACTAAAAGTTACATCTTTAAATAGAAGTCTTTGGTTAAATTAATATAGTCTTCAGTATATTGATGTCTGTTGATTTCTATGATTAGTTCTGTAGTTTCAACAGGGCTTTTAGTAAATGAAAACTCTAAAAGACTTCGTTTGTATTCTGAAGACGGTGTGCCTTTTACTCGTGTCAATTTATTTATAAATAAATTGTATTTAGAGGCAAGCGTGATAAAATTGCTTTCTTCAGAAAAAGGAATGATAAATGCCGCTTTACCATTAGTAGCTAAAAGTTTTGAGCAGCCATACAAAAGGTGTTCAAATGGTAAGGCATCTGTAAATCGTGCTAAATCTCTTTTTAAATTATCTGTTTTGTAATTTTCAGAGTAAAAAGGAGGGTTAGAAATTATCAAATCATAACTGTCATCTATTTCGTCTACAAACTCCATAAAACCAGCGTGATAACAAAACAAACGATCGCCCCAGGGTGAATTTTCAAAATTTTCAGCGGCTTGTTCAAAGGCATCATCATCTATTTCAATAGCCTCAATGGTTTCTGCAAAACTTCGTTGTGCTAACATTAATGACAATACCCCTGTTCCAGTACCAATATCCAATATAGAAAAAGGTTTATGGTTAACTGTGGTCCATGCGCCTAAAAGCACTCCATCAGTGCCAATTTTCATAGCACATCTGTCTTGGTTTACTGAAAACTGTTTGAATTGAAAAACGGAACTCATAATTAAATATTTATAGTCAATAACAAAAGTAGGCAATCTGTTGTAGTTAGAACTCAAGATAATGCTCTTTAAATTATTACCTTTGTTGAAAAAGGGATTTTTTATTTATGGCTAACGATGAACAACAGTATAAAAAACCAGCATTTAAAATTAAAGCGCCTTTAAAGGAGCATTTGAAACATTATTCAAGATATGCAGAGCTGCCTTTATCGTATGATGATTTAACAATTTATCAAGATTTAATTCCGGTTACAGGTGATAATGGGGCATCTACATTGTGGTATTTAGTTTTGTATAATAGTTATGAAATGGATAGAATTCAAGATCAACTCATTAAAATATATGAGTTGTTGGTTGCAGATGGTGATAAGATTCCTTTCTTGAAAATTGAAAGAATTGAATTTTGCTCATTTGGAAACTCTAAGCCATTTAGGATTAAAGTTAGGAATGAAATAAATGATAACCATGATTACTTTTATGTAAAGAAAGCTGATGCTTCAAGAGTTTACGGTCTTGAGTTAGAAGAGATTTTTTCGCCAGATAAAGTATCGTTTTTAGTTAATAATAGTACTATAGTTATAGAGCATATTGTTGGTATACCTTGCGATGAGTATATAGAAACTCATAAAGATGTTAAAATAGAAAATAGACTGAGGTTTGCTAAAGAGTTTGTGAAATTTAATGAACGTTGTTTTGTAAGGTTGTTAGGAGATATTAGGGCGTATAATTTTATTATTGAAATTACTCAAGATTTTGACAATGTGCAATACAGAATGCGTTCTATAGATTTTGATCAACAAAGTTATGAGGGTAGAAGGAGCTTATATTTACCACAATATTTTAAAGATAATATAGAGTTGGTAAACCATGCACAAGAAATGCTTTCTTCAGAAATGGCAAATCAGTATGCTAGAGAGGAACGAGCAGCCATGAAAAAAAGATTTTTAGCAGCCAAACAGCGTACTAAAAGTTTATTGAGAAGAATGCGAAAAGATATAATTTCAACACCTCTTCATACAAATAGATTAAAAAAAGAATTAGGCGAGTTTCATAACCACCCAGATTTTGAAAAATGTAAAAATATGGGTGAAGTATTGACCTTGCATTTAGAGCCAAAATTAGGCGTTAAAATATTTTAAACAAAAAGCCTTGCAATAATTGTAAGGCTTTTTTTTTTCTGAT
>CAJXHW010000003.1 GCA_913054565.1 uncultured Kordia sp.
ATATATATTAAGTGTTTTACTTACGTTGTTTTTAGGTAATTTACTTATAGCTCAAGTAGCTATAGGGACAACAACACCAGATGCCAGTGCTGTATTACAAATAGACAACACAAATAGAGGACTTCTAGTACCAAGGATGAATCAGACACAAAAAAATGCTATTGTTTCACCGGTAACAGGCTTGTTAATATATCAAACTGATGGTGTAGCAGGGTTCTATTATTATAATGGTACAGTATGGGTTACTTTTGGAGGGTCAACAGGTTGGGATATTTCTGGGAATATAGGTACTATGCCTGCAAGTAATATGTTAGGTACTACCGATAATCAAGATTTAAGTATTGTTGCTAATAATGCAGAAGTAGTTCGTGTTGCAGCTAATGGAAACGTAGGAATTAATGAATCCGCACCATCGGCAAGTGTTGATGTGGTTAGCCCGAATGTAGGGGCATTGATTCCTGCAATAAGAATTCAAGATGGTACTGAGGTAGCAGGTTATGTGTTAACTTCAGATGCCAATGGAAATGGAATTTGGGTTGATCCAAATAGTTTTGGTGGCGGAGGTTTAGATACAGATTGGGCTTTGGCTGGAGGTGCAGCTGCGCCTACCGTGACTGATCCAATTTATCGTTTAGCAAGAGTCGGATTTGGATCTACGTCTACTTCAATAAGTGGAACTGTAGATGTGAGAAACAATGGAAGTAGAAACAACGCTTCTATGGGTGTTGGTTCTAGTGAATATATACGAGGTATTAATTCTTCTGACGCAGAGTTTAGTCATGCTATTGTGCCAGTTACAACTGGAAATTTAGATCTAGGTGCTAGTTGGCTTTCATGGACTAATATTTATGCTACCAATACCACAATACAAACATCAGATATTAGAAAGAAAAAAGATATACAATCTTTAAAATATGGTATAGAAACCTTAATGAATTTAAGACCAGTGTCGTATAAATGGAAAGATGAATTTTACGGGAAGTTAAAGGTTAAAAACGAAGACAAGCGAAGAAAAATAGGATTTATAACACAAGAAGTAAATAAGGTTATCCCAGAGGTTATTGTTGATGAGCATTGGACTGCAGAAGAAGAAACTCCTACAGTTCCTGTAAAAAAAGAAACAAAAATTATGGGAATGCGCTATTCAGATTTGTTGCCTGTAATTGTAAAAGCAACTCAAGATCAAGAATTAGCTATAGAGGCAATAAATAAAAAGCAACAAGAAATGCTACAGATGCTTAAAGAAGCAAAATAGTTTAAAACAGAATTGATCATGAGATATATAGTAATATTATTTTTTAGTTTATGTAGCTTTTTGAGTATAGCTCAAGTAGGTATAGGTACAACAGCTCCTGCTAATAGTGCAGCATTACATGTGGAAAGTACCACTCAAGGAGTTCTAATTCCGCGTTTAACACAGGCTGAACGCGATGCTATTGCAAGCCCAGCAACTAGTTTATTAATTTATCAAACTGACGCTGTAGCAGGGTTTTATTATTTTGATGGAGTAATATGGAGAACTTTCGGTGCTGGCTCTGGTTGGACATTTTCAGGAAACCTAGGTACAAATGATACCGTAAATAAATTAGGAACAACTGATAATCAAGATTTTGTTATTGGAGCCAATGGTAGTGAGGTAATGCGAGTAGCTACAACAGGTAATGTAGGGTTGAATACTACAGCACCTACTACAAAACTTCATATAATGAGTCCGGTTGTTGTTTCTCCTAACTTATTTGATGATAGTTTTGAAGATGCTACAATTACCCCGTTTACAACAGGGGGGGATGTAAATTGGTTAACTACTACAGCTGCAGGAGAGTATAATGCAGCTAGTGGGAGTCTTGTAGCAGCTAAAAGTGGTAATATTAGTGATAATCAAATATCATGGGTTGAGTATACTACAACAATACCAGTTGGAGGAGCAACTCTTGAGTTTGCTTATAAAACGTCCTCTGAAACTAATTACGATAAATTGTTCTTTAAAATAGATGGGGTTACGCAACCAAGCTCTACTTGGAGTGGCTCCATATCTTGGACAACTGTTTCCTATCCAGTCTCGGCAGGTACGCATACTTTTAGATGGGAATATGATAAAGACGGTTCGGTTTCAAGTGGTGCTGATGAGGTATATTTAGATGATGTTAAAATAATGGAACCTGTGCCGCCAACACCACCTGTTTTACAAATTGTTGATGGTACTGAAGGAGTAGGAAAAATGTTGGTATCTGATGCTAATGGTGTTGCTAATTGGCAAGTGGTTACTCCAGCAGGAGGAGGTGATACTGACTGGTTGTTTGCTAGTGGTAGTACTTACGCAGATCCCGTATATCATGTCGGGCCAGTAATGGTAGGGTTAAACATGGTAACGCCACATACGTTTCACCTGTGGGAAGAAGATGCTATCTATACAAATTCAGGTACTAACGGGCAGTCCGATGTTTATGTAGGGTATTTTGAAATTCAAGATCAAAGCCCATTAGCCCCAAACCCAGGACATTTTACATTTGATAATATTAATAATGTTTTACCAGTAACCTCAGACGCCTACAGCTTAGGGTCATCTGCAAGAATGTGGAAAGATGTGTTTACAGGAGGAGGTGTGTTAACATCATCAGATCGTAATTTAAAAGAAGATATTAAGCCAATAGCGTATGGATTAAATGAACTGTTGCAGTTAAAAACAATTTCATATACATGGAAAGAAGATAAAATTGCTGATTTTTTAATTCCTGAAGCACAAAAAGAACGAAAAATAGGTTTTGTAGCACAAGAATTATTACAAATTATACCAGAAGTTATTGTAACCCATCAATGGAAAGAATATGAAGAAAACCCTGGTGTTTTGGTAAAAGAAGAGAATGATTTTTTAGGTGTGCGTTATAACGATTTAATACCAGTTGCAATAAAAGCTGTACAAGAGCAGCAAGAAAAAATTGATGGTATTGAGAAATTAAATGCTGAAATAAGAAAGAAAATTAAAGCACTTAAAAATTGAATTAGTAAACATTAAGTGTTTTTAAGGGAAACAGCCCAATATTTCGGGTAATTTATACGGGCTGTTTATTATTTGGGTGAAATTGGCCAGCATTTCGGGTTTGCTGGCCCTTTTCTTTGTTTAAATGTCAAACTAATTTAAATAATGGGCTTGTACGTTGTACAATATATGATAAAATTGAGAACAACAATTTATTCCTTAATGTGTTTTAAATAATAGGTACGCAACTCATCTGCAGAAGCACCACACCATTTTTTTATATAAATCATCCAAAAATGATATTGGAGTTTCCAAATTCCATTAGCTTCATAACGCCTCGCTGAAGTCGTTATCCATTCTTGAATCACAACAAACTTATTTTGTTTATAAAGTTTATTGATTAAATCATTATCTTCATAAATAGTAAACTGTTCGTTAAAACACCCTAATTCATTAAATAATTTTTTGGTAATAAACTGGCTCTGATCGCCACCTCTACAGGCACGCCAATTAAATTTGGTTAGCCAGCCAGCTAATGTTAGCCACCAATGTTTGCTATCAAATTTCATTTTAAAACAGCCTGCTTCGTTGCTATTTTCAACTTCATTAATAATTAATTGGTCAAAATACTTAGGAGGAAATGTATCAGCATGTAAGAAATATAAAATATCTCCTGTTGCATGTTGAGCCCCTACATTCATTTGTTTTGCTCTGCCTCTATCGGAGTTAAGCAATTGAACTTGTTTGTTTTTTTTAATGATTTCAGTAGTAAAACTTTGGGTGCCATCATTACTCCCGCAGTCTACAACTATAAGTTCTGAAATATTATCTGGATTACTGTTACTTAACAAGTGTAGCAATAAACGTTTAATGTTTAGAGCTTCATTTAATGTTGGTATGATAATAGAAATTTTACTCATTCAAATTCCAATCGTACTTTTTATAGCGAACTTTTGCGTTACTTTTAATGGTAATATCAGAATATTTATTGAGGTAGTCAGTCAATGTACCTTCTGTTTTAAAATCTTTAGTGAACCATTGAAATATTTTAGAGACCTCGATGTTATTTTCGGAAATTGTATTCCTGCTTTTATCGTTTATAAATTGATGTGCTAAAAAATCTAATTGCTTATTTACTGTGGCTGAAGTAAATGCTTTATTCAATAATGGTGGACATGAAAAAGAAGCGCAGTTTATGCCGAAATGAATCCTAGGGTCTTTCATTTTTCGTAAAATTTTATGTTCAATATCATTGAGTGTATACCATTTGTCATCAATAGTTATAAACCTATAATCCCAAGGGGATTTAATATCCTTAATGCTTTTTATAGGATAATTATCAATAATTAATTTAATGGTGTAAGCATTGTACACATTCATCCAGAAGGCAAGTTTGTCTTCTTTTGTCCATGAAGCATCAGGTTTTTTTTCTGATGTAAATAACAAGTATGTTTTTAATTGCTGTTTATTGGCTATAAAACCTTTGTAATTCACACGTCCATCAGCAGTAACATGTTTTTGAAGTAGCTTATTAAAAAGGGTATGGTTAAACTTTTCGGTTGTTTTTTTCTTTTTGCTTGTTTCAGGAACAATAGTTATTGCTTTTTCAGGTATAATAATAGTGCTGTCAACAGTAGTACTGTCCTTAATACTTACAGATATATTAGAAGTAGCTTCGCTTGTTTTAGGCGAAACAATTCTTTTAGAGGTACTGCATGAAAGCAAAAGTAAAGCAGCAGAGAGTAAGAAGGATGAATTTGAAATTGATGCCATAATTTAATGTCAAGCCTTGCGTTTAGGCAAGGCTTTGATTTTAGTTAACAACAGCCTCCACCATCATAATGAAAGGTAGACTCAGAAAAATAAATATCATCTCTGTTTAAAGCTTTCAATGCAGCTGCAGTTTTATCGCAAATTGCTAAAGGCTGATTTTTTAATAGGATATGACCTTGTTTGTCATCAAAAAAGTCTTCATCACCATAATAAATAGCTGCTTTTCCTGTAAACACACAAGGTCCATCAGCAGGCATAGGGTCTTTAATAGCCGCTACTTCAATTGATTCAATATAAATCAATTCTTCAGTAGGGTAGTTTTTAGGATCTAAAATACGGTACGGTTTTCTTGCGCGAATTTCAATAGTTCCAAAACCAGCATCGGTTAGTGCTTTTACATACTCGGCAATTGGTAAACTTCCGCTTAGGCACAAAGCACGTAAACGCTCATCATTACGAAGTTCTTCATTCATGGGTTGCTCACAAGTAGGGTCACTCATAACCAAGCGACCATGTGGTTTTAATACACGATACATTTCAGCAATAGCCTTTTTTAAATCGTCGGTTTTGAAAATATTAAATAAACAGTTTTGGGCTGCAACATCAATTGAGTTATGATCAACAGGTAAGTTCATTGCGTCACCTTTTTTAAGATCTACAAAATCACTTTTAAACCAATCGTTTTGTTCTTCTGCAACTTTGAAATTTTTGCGAGAAGCTTCCAGCATTTCATCCACAACATCTACACCTACAACGCCTCCTTTTTGTCGGTTAAAATATGAAAATTGTAATAATTCCATACCGCCGCCAACACCAACATATAGCATTTTTGGGTTATTGGATAAATCGCGCGCATGCACTGTAGAGCCACATCCGTAGTTCATTTCTTGCATTATTTTTGGGATTTTTAGTCCTGGCAGCTCCCATATTGGATTTGTAGTGCAACATAAACCTACGTCTGGGGTTAGCGCAGCTTCTTTATAAACGTCATGGGTGGTTTCTAAATAACTCATATGTGATTTTAGCAATTAAATTTGTGTTATTAATTCTTTAAAAAGGGTAATCATTTTTGGCTCTGCTTCTCCAGCAATAGCAATTATTTCTTCAATATTAACGGGTTTAAGGTTGTCAGGGTCACATTCATCAGTCAATACAGACACTGCGGCAACTTCTAGGTTTAAGTGATTGGCTACAATAATCTCTGGTACTGTACTCATTCCAACAGCATCTGCTCCTAATAGTCCTAACATGCGATATTCTGCTCGGGTTTCTAGTTGTGGACCAACAACACTGGCATAAACACCTTCGTGTAGTGTTATGTCGTTTTGATGCGCAATAGCTTTCAATTTTGTGTTTATATGTTTAGAGTATGGTGCTAACATATCTGTAAATTGTGCACCAAATTCTCCAACATTTGCAAAGGCAAGTGGTGAACCGCCTTGAAGGTTAATATGATCTTCTAATAACATTAAATCTCCTTTTTTGTATGTTAAATTGATGGCTCCGGCGGCATTTGAAATCAACAGTTTTTTTATTCCTAGTCCGTGTAATGTGCGAATACCATAAGTAACTTCCCATAAATTATAGCCTTCATATAAGTGAAATCTACCAGCCATAACAACCACCTTTTTACCTAGAAGGGTTCCGAAGATTAATTTTCCTGAATGAAACTCAACTGTTGCTTCTGGGAAATGTGGAATGTCTGAGTAAGCTATTTCATGTTTAATGTCAATATCATTAACAATTTTTCCTAAACCTGTACCTAAAACAATACCTATTTCTGGGGTGTCAATGTTTTTGTTTTTTAGGTATGTAATGGAGTCTTGTAACTGTTGTTGTTTCATGTTAATTTTCGCTTTTTACGTAATTAGTTATTTAAATAGGGTTTAAAAGCAGTATAGTGTTTGGCGTCTTCATAAATATCAATATCGTTTAAGACTTCTAATTGTGCCACTTTTTGAGATCTCAAATCGTTTAAAGTTGTTGCTTTAACAGTATCTGTTCCCCAGTGTTTATTTTCAAATATGTTGCTTTGTAATTTTTTCATTCCTAGTAGATAATAGCCGCCATCTTGTGCTGGGCCAATAACCACATCATGGGTGTTTAATTTATCAAATGCTTCTTGAATGTGTTTAGGTTTTAAGTCGTATAAATCACTACCAATAATGAGCACTTTTTCGTAACCTTTTTCAAAACTGTCGCTAAAGGCATTATACATGCGTTGTCCTAAGTCTATACCATGTTGTTGGTGTTTCTGATACAAGTTGTTATCCCATATATCGGTTGTTCTTACTTTCACAGAGTAGTATACAGCTTTATCACAGCTTAGTTTTTCAACTACATTAGCTGTGTGCTGTAGCAACATTTTATAAATTATTAATGCATTTTCATCACCAATTGTTTTGGCTAAGCGTGTTTTACATTTTCCTAATTTAGGATTTCGAGTGAATATTAAAATAAGGTTTTTAGTCATATGTTTTTATGCCAGTAGTTAACCATTTACTCCATTTTTTATTATAAGGATGTATGTTTTTTGTAATTAAGTTAGAAGTGTTAACTACGGTATTGTTTGTGTTTATCCAATTAAAAATACCTCCATATAAATTAAACACGGTATATCCTTTTTGAATTAGTAGTTCGCCAATTTTTTCACTTCTGTATCCAATAGAGCAGTATACCACTATAGGTTTGTTTTTAGGAAAGGCTTTGTTGCTATTGAAATTGTCGAAACCTACATGAATTGAGTTTTTCAAATGACTTATTTCATATTCTTTCATTTCTCTCGTGTCAAGTATAGTATAGGTGCTGTAATTATTTTTTAATTGATGTATACTTATAAAGGGCACTGTTTTTTCAAGTGTGTTATAAAGCATAGTGTCAAAAGTAGTTTCTTGTGCAACTCCTATAACCGAGTACAATATTAGTATGTAAAATAAGTTTTTAATAATCGTTGTTTAAGTTAAGCTACGGTTCCTTGGCAACTACTTCCTGCTCCAGCAGTACAGCCATAGCAGTGTTGAGATGTTATAATTTTTCTGTTTTGTAATAGCTCTTCATGATAATCGCTAATGTGTTTTACTTTGCTGGCAACTTTTAACTCTAACATCTGATTAAAGTCGCAATCATACAGCCAACCATCCCAACTTACAGAAATGGTGTTGGTACACATCACACTTTTTACTGCTTCTGGGTTATAAGCATCTACTAAAGCATACATATAATCTTCATAGTTGTCAGATGCAATTAGATAGTCTAAA
This sequence comes from uncultured Kordia sp., assembly GCA_913054565.1. Lineage (GTDB taxonomy): Bacteria > Bacteroidota > Bacteroidia > Flavobacteriales > Flavobacteriaceae. The sequence goes on from CAJXHW010000003.1 coordinate 8,008, forward strand.
AATCTACTTATAGGTAAATTCGTTATAGCAAATAGATTATGAAACCGAATGTTAAAATCCTTTAGTAAAGCTTTTTTAAAGTCTACTTCCAACCCTTTTTGATCACCTGGTAAAAAAGCCCCAGACGGGTTATAAACTAAATCTAATCGTAAACTACTATCGGGCATTCCGTAACCAACTGCGTTTAACTCTTGTAATGCTTTAATAGATTTATCAAAAACTCCATCACCTCGTTGTTTGTCAGTTTTTCCTTGTGTCCAATGTGGCATAGAAGATACGACATGAACATTATGTTTTTTAAAGAACAGAGGCAAATCATGATACGTTTTGTTAGCTCTAATTATAGTAAGATTAGAGCGCACAATAAAATCTTTAATTCCTGCTTTTGATGCCTCTTCAACAAACCATCTAAACTCTGGATTCATTTCTGGTGCACCACCTGTCAAATCTAAGGTATGTGCGCCAGTCTTTTTTATGACCTCTAAACATTGCAACATGGTGTTACGAGTCATGATTTCTTTACGATCAGGGCCAGCGTCTACATGACAATGTTCACACACTTGGTTACACATATACCCCAAGTTGATTTGTAAAATCTCTAATTTGTTTGGGGTTAATGGAAACTGATTGGTCTCCGCAATTTTGTTTTTGAAAGTTGGTAACTCACCATTTGCAAAAATCCCATTAGATAAAAACTCCAACTGTTTATTAGAATTTGCTAAGTCACTTTCTCGTTTATGTAAAGATTTTATCATTTGGGGTAGTTTTTAAATAATGTAAGGAGTTGCTTACATTTCTAATTTATTTACTTTATTCATCATTTGTACACCGTGTACCAAAGTTGCACCACTTTTTATAGCTGCTCCAACATGTAGGGCTTCCATCATTTCTTCTTTGGTTATTCCGCGTTGTAAACCGTCCTTAGTGTAGGCATCAATACAGTATGGGCATTGTTCAGTATGAGCAACTGCTAAAGCAATTAATGATTTTTCACGTGCTGTTAAAGCGCCTTCTTCAAAAACCTTTCCATAATATTCAAAAAACTTATTACCAAGTTCCTCATTCCATTCCGTAATATTTCCAAATTTTCTTAAATCTGCTGGATCGTAGTATGTTTTAGCCATAATATATATAATGATTTTGATGTAGTCGAGTAGTAAAAGTAAGTCTTACAAACTAAAATTAAAATATATATGTCAGATAAATACCCTATTTTTGCAAAATGAAGAATGAATTAAGGCTATCAGACTGGTTACCAACCACTAACAAGGAGGTTAAAATCCGGGGTTGGGAAGAATTAGATGTGATATTATTTAGTGGCGATGCTTATGTAGATCATCCATCTTTTGGGCCAGCGGTAATTGGTAGAATTATAGAAGATTGTGGTTTGCGTATTGCTATTGTGCCTCAGCCATGTGTAACTGATAATTTGCAAGATTTTACAAAATTAGGAAAGCCTAATTTGTTTTTTGCAGTGACCTCTGGTACTATGGATTCTATGGTGAGTAATTATACAGCATCAAAAAAGCAGCGTGATAAAGATGCGTATACGCCAAACGGCGATAAAGGGTTGCGTCCAGATTATGCAACTTCTGTGTATTCCAAGATTTTAAAAGAAAAATTCCCAGATGTACCTATCGTTATAGGAGGTATTGAAGCATCATTACGTCGTGTAACACACTATGATTATTGGAGTGATAAATTATCGCCAGATATTTTAACCACATCAAAAGCAGATTTATTGGTGTATGGTATGGGAGAGCAACCTTTGCGCGATATTATTGAGCTTTTGAAAAAAGGAGTTCCTTTTTCATCTTTAAAAACCATTAAACAAACGGCATATTTGCAGGATCGTTCTGAAGAATTGCCTAAAAACAAGAATTGGGACGCTGTAAGTATAGCTTCCCATGAAGATTGTTTAAAAGATAAGAAAACCTTTGCGTCAAATTTTAAAGTTATTGAGCAGGAGTCTAATAAAACCTTTGGAAATAGAATTATTCAGCATGTAGGAGCTAATAGGTTGGTTATTAATCCGCCTTACCCAACGATGACTGAAAAAGAAATTGACAGCTCATTTGATTTACCTTACACACGTTTGCCGCATCCTAAATACAATAAAAGAGGGCCAATATCTGCTTTTGAAATGATCAAGTTTTCTATAAACATTCATAGAGGGTGTTTTGGAGGGTGTAGCTTTTGTACTATCTCTGCACATCAAGGAAAATTTATTGCGAGTAGGAGTAAGGAGTCCATTATGAAAGAAGTGGACACTGTTGCAAATATGGATGACTTTAAAGGTTATTTTTCTGATATTGGAGGACCATCTGCAAACATGTATCAAATGAAAGGTAAGGTGCAATCTATCTGTGATAAGTGTGTGGCGCCTTCTTGTATAAATCCTGTTATTTGCAGTAATTTAGATACGTCACATAAACCATTAACAGATATTTATAAATCGGTTGATAAGCATCCAAAGGTGAAAAAGTCATTTATTGGAAGTGGAATTCGTTATGATATGTTGGTGCCTGAGTTTAATAAAAATGCAGATCCTAAAGAGCTGGAAGAGTACACCGAAGAGGTGATAACAAATCATGTGTCAGGGCGTTTAAAAGTAGCCCCAGAACATACGTCTGATCCTGTTTTGAAATTGATGCGTAAGCCCTCATTTTCAAATTTCCATCAGTTTAAAAAGTTATTTGATAAAATTAACGTACGTAAGAAGTTGAACTTACAATTAATACCGTATTTTATATCAAGTCATCCAGCAAGTGAATTGGAGGATATGGCTAATTTGGCTGCAGAAACTAAGGATATGGGGTTTAAATTAGAGCAGGTTCAAGGTTTTACACCAACGCCAATGACCGTGGCAACGGTTATTTATTACAGTGGATACCATCCGTATACGCTTAAGAAAATGAATACACCAAAAACCAAACAAGAAAAAGAAGATCAACATCGTTTTTTCTTTTGGTATAAGCCAGAAAATCAAAAATGGATTAGAAATACGTTGAAGAAGGTTGGTCGTTTAGATTTAGTGGAACGTTTGTTGCCTAAAGATGAGGGGCAGATTAAACCATCATTTAAGAAAAGAGATTCGAAAAACAAATCACAAAAAAAAGAGTTTGTAAGCGTATTGCCTAAAAAAGAGAGTAGTAAAAATTCTCGAGGTAAGAAGTCGTCCACTGAAAAGAAGTATAAAAAGAAAAGAAGACGCTAGTATTGCTATTGAACAAAATATAAAAAAAACCATCTTTAGTTAGATGGTTTTTTTGTGGTTATTTTTTTGTTTTCAGGTTCAAATACAAATGCCCCAGGGTATTCTTTAGTAATTTGTAATAATGCTGCATCTGCTTCAAGTCTGTTGCGGTATTTGCCAATCCAAACCTTGTAATGTGGGGTTTGGTAAACAATGTCTGATTTGTAGTCTGTAAATTTTGTTTTGCAATTTGTCAAGGTCTTTCGAGCTGTATTAATGTCTCCTGAAATCACTTGAATAGAATAGTAATTTTTAAGTTCGCCAGTCTTTAAAAGTTGTTTGCGTTTTTGTAATAATTGCTCAACTAAAGGGTCTTGCTCAATGGTCACTTGGCCGTCTTGACTATATGAATTTGACCAGGTGAATAAGGTTAGTGCGGTTGTTATAATTGTTTTATGCATATGTAAGCGGCTCATAATGAATTGTCTTTACACAAAAGTACATTTTCTACTTGTTTTTGCTCAACCGTCAATCTTATTTAGAATTTATATAAATTAGGATTAACATTTCTATAACACTTAAAAAATCAATCTTAAATATTATTTTTGTCGGAACAATTTTTTCAAAAGTGTGCTTTTTACCAGTTATACTTGAAAAAATCGTACCAAAAATGAAATCGTCCTGAATTAAATTACAGGGATTACTAATAAATTATAGATACATTACAGATGAAACAGGTGAAACACCGTAATTCAACTTCTAAAGTTCTAGGTTTTTGCTTAGCAGTATTGCTAGCATTTTCTACGTCAATTTTTGCTCAAGGCGATCCAGCTGCGGGTAAAGCATTGTTTAATTCTAATTGTGCGGCTTGTCATAAGTTAGATAAGGATATGACGGGGCCTGCGTTAAGAGGGGTTGCTGAACGTTTAGAGAAAGACTGGCTTTATGATTGGATTCGTAACAGTTCAAAAATGATTAAGGCAGGAGATCCGTATGCGGTTGAAATCTTTGAAAAGTATAATAAAACGCCAATGACAGCGTTTCCTCAGTTGTCTGATGCTGATTTGGATAATATTTTAGCGTATACTTCTGAAGAGAAAAAAGCTGCTCCAGTCCCTACGGCTACAACTTCAGGTTCTGATTCGGCAGATTCGGGTGTTGATATGAATTTGGTGTTAGGGTTGTTAGCTTTAATACTTGTTGTGTTGGCAGTAATGTTGTTAATGGTGACTAAAACTTTAAATAACCTTGCTAAACAAGGTGGTGTTGAGGTTCCGGAAACAGATTCGATTTGGAAGAAGTTTGTGAAGAATCAATTTTTAGTATTGGTGTCAGTAATTGCGTTTATGTTGTTTGCTGGATATCATTTGTTTGGGTTCTTTATGCAGGTGGGTGTTGATCAAGGGTATCAGCCAGTTCAGCCAATACACTTTTCGCATAAAATTCATGCTGGTGATAATGGTATTGATTGTAAATACTGTCACTCTAGTGCTAGAGTTAGTAAAACATCGGGTATCCCTGCGTTAAATGTGTGTATGAATTGTCATAAAAATATTTCAGAAGTTGCAGAAACTACTGCGGATGCTGATTATTCAAAAGAGTTTTATGATAAGCAAATTCAAAAATTATATGATGCTGTAGGATGGGATGGTCGTGCGTATACAGGGGAGTCTAATCCGGTAAAATGGGTAAGAGTTCATAATTTGCCTGATTTCGCTTACTTTAACCATTCACAGCATGTTACTGTTGCTGGTGTTGCGTGTCAGAAATGTCATGGTCCTGTTGAGGAGATGGAAATCTTAGAGCAGCATGCGCCATTAACAATGGGATGGTGTGTTAACTGTCATCGTGAAACAAATGTGAAGACAGAGGGTAATGAGTATTACGCTAAAATTCACGAAGAATTGAAGAAAAAATATGGTGTTGACCAACTTACGATTGCTCAAATGGGTGGATTGGAATGTGGGAAATGTCACTATTAATAATAAAAGAAGTTAATATCAATTAATAATATGGCATCAAACAAAAAATACTGGAAAAGTGTTGAGGAGTTAGATACTAACTCAATTGTTGAGACGCTACAGCAAAGTGAATTTGTTGAAGAGATTCCTGCTGGAGATTTCTTAGGAGATAAAGAGTCTCTTGAGGAGTCGTCAACTACTCGTCGTGATTTTCTTAAGTATGTAGGATTCAGTACAGCTGCTGCGTCTTTAGCTGCTTGTGAAGGTCCAGTGATTAAGTCAATACCTTACGTAGTTCAACCAGAACAAGTTCGCCCTGGGGTTGCAGATTATTATGCAACAACAATAGCGAATGGTTTTGATTTTGCTAGTGTGTTAGTGAAAACAAGAGAAGGACGTCCGATTAAAATAGAGCCAAATAAATTGGCGAGTTCTAACGGAGGTACTACTGCTCGTATACAAGCGTCTGTATTGTCATTATATGACAATATGCGTTTGAAGTCAGCTAAAATTAATGGCGCAATTACAACGTGGTCTAAATTTGATGCTGGTGTTACTAAAAAATTAAATGAATTAAATGGAGCTGGTAAAGAGGTTGTGTTGTTAACACAAACCTTTGCTAGTCCATCAACGACGCGTTTGATTGCTGAGTTTAAAGAAAAATACGGAAATGTGCGTCACGTAGTGTATGATGCAATTTCTGAATCTGCTGCTTTAGATGCTTTTCAAGAAAAGTATGGTGAGAGAGGTTTAGCTTCTTATAACTTAGAAGATGCAGATGTTATAGTTTCTGTTGGGGCAGATTTCTTAGGAGATTGGCAAGGTGGAGGTTATGAAGGTGCTTATGCTAAAGGTAGAGTGCCTCAAAAAGGTAAGATGTCACGTCACGTACAGTTCGAGTCAAACATGAGTTTGTCTGGAGCTAATGCTGATTTACGTGTGCCTTTAACGCCATCTCAACAAAAAGTTGCTATCGCAAAATTATACGGTTATCTTACTGATAGTTCTGTTGGTGGTAAATTACCTACTGCAATTGAGGCTGCTGTTAAAAAGACAGCTGCTGAATTAAAGAAAGCAGGAAGTAGAGGTGTAGTGTTAACAGGTATACAAGATAAAGGAGCACAAGCAGTTTGTTTAGTGATAAACGAAGTGTTGGCAAGTAAGGCATTTAGTCCTGAAACTCCTGTAAAAATAAGACAAGGTAGTGATGCTGCAATGAGTCAATTGGTTGCTGATGTGAAGTCAGGAAAAGTTGGTGGGGTAATCATGGCTGGAGTAAATCCAGTATATACATTAGCAAACGGTGAAGCGTTTGGTGATGCTTTAAAGAAAGTTGATTTAACGGTGTCGTTTACGGAAAGAGAAGATGAAACATCTGCTTATGTGACGTATTTAGGTGCTGCTCCTCATTATTTAGAGTCATGGGGTGATGTAGAGTTCAAAAAAGGACACTACAGTTTAATGCAACCAACAATTAAACCATTATTTGATACACGTCAATTCCAAGATTCATTATTGAAATGGATGGGAAGTGGAGAGTCATATTATACATATATTAAATCAACGTGGTCAACAGGGTTCTTAAGTGGTTCTTCTTGGAACAAAGCGTTACATGATGGTGTGTTAGTTGCACCAGTTGTAGCTGTTGATGCTCAAGAAGGAGATGTAGTTGAAGGTGAAGAGTCTCCAGTAACTAATGTAAGTGCTGCGGTTGCTAAATTATCAAAAGCAACATCTAAAGGAATGGAGTTAACACTGTATTCTAAAACAGGTATGGGTGACGGACAAATGGCAAATAACCCTTGGTTGCAAGAGTTTCCAGATCCGTTAACTAGAGCTACTTGGGATAACTACTTAACAATATCACAAGCAGATGCTGATCGTTTAGGATTGAGTTTAGAGCAATCTACATTCTTTACAGAAGCGCGTCATGATGCTAATGGAGGTTTAAACGGAACTTACGCTAACGTTACTGTTAATGGAGTTACTGTAAAAGTGCCAGTGATGGTTCAGCCAGGTCAAGCTGTTGGTTCAGTTGGTATGGCTTTCGGTTATGGTAGAAAGGCTGGTTTAAAAACAGAAATGCAAACAGGAGTTAGTGCATACCAATTATACGCGAATGCTAACACTGTACAAGACGTAACTATTGAAGCAACTGATGGGATGCATGAGTTTGCTTGTTTACAATTACACAATACCTTAATGGGTAGAGGTGATATTGTAAAAGATACGACTTTAGAAATATTCAATACAAAAGACGCTAAGGTTTGGAATGAAAAACCTCACGTGTCTAAGGATCACGCAATGATTCCTGTGGATTCTCCAGATGCTGACTTATGGTCTTCATTTGACAGATCTGTAGGGCATCACTTTAATTTGTCAATCGACTTAAATTCTTGTACAGGTTGTGGAGCATGTGTTGTAGCATGTCACGCAGAAAACAATGTGCCGGTTGTTGGTAAATCTGAAGTGCGTCGTTCAAGAGATATGCATTGGTTGCGTATTGACCGTTATTACTCTTCTCAAGAAAGCTTTAATGCTGATGTTGAGAAAAAAGATAACATTGCAGGTTTAGGAAGTTCATTAGTTGAATTTGGTGAGTTGGAAAACCCAGCTGCTAATCCTCAAGTAGTATTCCAACCGGTAATGTGTCAGCATTGTAATCACGCATCATGTGAAACAGTTTGTCCAGTAGCGGCAACATCACATGGACGTCAAGGTCAGAATCAAATGGCTTATAACCGTTGCGTGGGTACACGTTACTGTGCTAACAACTGTGCTTATAAAGTACGTCGTTTCAACTGGTTCTTATATGCTGAAAATGAAGAGTTCAATTACCACATGAATGATGACTTAGGTAAGATGGTATTAAACCCAGATGTTGTTGTGCGTTCTCGTGGAGTTATGGAAAAATGTTCTATGTGTATTCAAATGACACAGAAAACAATCCTTGATGCTAAGCGTGATGGTAGAGCAATTAAAGATGGTGAATTCCAAACGGCTTGTTCTAACGCATGTGAAACTGGTGCTATGACTTTTGGTGATATTAATGACCACGATAGTGAAGTTTACAAGCAGAAAAATGACAATAGAGCGTATCATTTACTTGAGCACGTTGGTACAGAACCAAATGTAGTTTATCAGGTAAAAGTGAGAAACTCTTAAGATAAATAAATAAAAATTAATTAAGTAATACACGTATAAATTATGGGGTCTCATTACGAAGCACCAATAAGAACACCTTTAGTTACTGGTAACAAATCGTATCATGATGTGTCGGTTGATGTTGCTAGGCCAGTTGAAGGTCGCGCTAACAAGCAATGGTGGATTGTTTTTTCTATATCATTAGCAGCTTTCCTTTGGGGAGTTGGATGTATGATTTACACAATATCAACAGGAATTGGAACATGGGGATTGAACAAGACTGTAGGTTGGTCTTGGGATATTACTAACTTTGTTTGGTGGGTTGGTATAGGTCACGCAGGAACATTAATTTCTGCAGTACTATTATTATTCCGTCAAAAATGGAGAATGGGTATTAACCGTTCTGCAGAAGCAATGACAATTTTTGCCGTTGTTCAAGCTGGTTTATTCCCGTTAATTCACATGGGTCGTCCATGGTTAGGATATTGGGTGTTGCCTATTCCAAACCAATTCGGATCATTATGGGTTAACTTTAACTCGCCATTACTTTGGGATGTATTCGCAATTTCTACATACTTATCAGTATCATTAGTATTCTGGTGGACTGGTTTGTTACCTGATTTTGCTATGTTACGTGATAGAGCAGTTAAGCCATTCCAAAAGAAAATTTACGCTTTAGTAAGTTTTGGGTGGTCAGGTCGTGCTAAAGATTGGCAACGTTTTGAAGAAGTATCATTAGTATTAGCAGGTTTAGCTACACCATTAGTACTTTCTGTACATACCATTGTATCTTTTGACTTTGCTACTTCGGTAATTCCAGGATGGCATACAACAATATTTCCTCCGTACTTTGTTGCTGGGGCAGTATTCTCAGGATTTGCAATGGTAAACACGCTTCTTATCATTATGAGAAAGGTGTGTAACTTTGAAGATTATATTACAATGCAGCATATTGAATTAATGAACTTAGTTATTATGATTACTGGTTCAATAGTTGGTGTTGCGTATATTACAGAGTTGTTTATTGCATGGTATTCAGGAGTTGAATATGAACAATATGCATTCTTAAACAGAGCAACTGGTCCTTATGCTTGGGCGTACTGGTCAATGATGACGTGTAACGTATTCTCACCACAATTCATGTGGTTCAAGAAATTAAGAAGAAGTTTATTATTCTCTTTCATAATTTCAATTGTAGTAAACATCGGAATGTGGTTTGAGCGTTTTGTAATTATTGTAACGTCTTTACATAGAGATTATTTACCATCATCTTGGACAATGTTCTCACCAACATTTGTAGATATTGGTATATTCATAGGTACTATAGGTTTCTTCTTTGTATTGTTCTTATTATATGCTAGAACATTCCCTGTAATTGCACAGGCGGAAGTAAAATCTATTTTGAAATCATCAGGAGATAAATACAAAAAAACTAACGATAGTCATGAGTAGTCATAAAGTAGTTCACGCGTTTTATACTGACGATGATGTGTTAATGGATGCTGTTAAAACAGTAAAAGATGCACATTATCATATTGAAGAGGTGTTCACACCTTTTCCAGTACACGGATTAGATAAAGCTATGGGATTAGCACCAACACGTTTAGCTATTACAGCATTCATGTATGGTATAGTTGGTTTGTCAGTAGCAGTTATAATGATGAATTTCATCATGATTAAAGATTGGCCTCAAGATATTGGAGGTAAACCAAGCTTTAGTTTTATTGAAAATATGCCATCATTTGTACCAATTATGTTTGAGTTGACAGTGTTTTTTGCTGCCCATTTAATGGTACTTACTTTTTATATGAGAAGTAGATTATGGCCATTTAAGAAAGCTGAAAACCCAGATGTAAGAACAACAGATGATCATTTCTTAATGGAAATCCCTGCTGGAGATGATGTTGAAGCTTTACAAGCTTTATTAAAAGAAACAGGAGCAGTAGAAATTAACTTAACTGAAAAGCACTAATTATGATGAAGAGTTTAGTTAAAATTATAGCAGTAGCAGGTATCATGGTTGCAGCATCTTGTAAAACAGATACAGCACCTAACTACCAATTTTTCCCAAACATGTATCAATCTGTTGGGTATGAAACATACAGTGAGTCTGATGCATTTAATAATGGTGTAGAAGCACAAACACCAGTTGATGGTACAATTAAAAGAGGATGGATGCCTTTTGAGGTTGAAAATACTGAAGCTGGGCGTTTATTTGCAAAAGATAGTTTAGTGAGTCCTTTACAACCAACTGAGGCTAACCTTGCCAATGGTAAAGAGTTGTTTGGTGTATATTGTGCAGTTTGTCATGGTGCAAAAGGAAAAGGAGATGGTAACTTAGTAAAACGTGAAAAGTTTTTAGGAGTGCCTAGTTATGCTGATAGAGATATTACTACAGGTAGTATTTATCACACGGTGTATTACGGGTTAAATTCTATGGGATCTCACGCAGGGCAATTAAATGAAAACGAGCGTTGGCAAGTGTCAATGTACGTGAGTAAGTTAAAAGCAGATTTAACCAAATAATAAATTAGATTAAGATATAGATATGTACGATTTTTCTAAAAAATTAAAGCTGTGGGCTATCGGATTTATGGTAGTAGGAGCTGTTGGTATTATAGCAGGTTTTATGTCTGCACCGTCATCGGTGGAAGAGGTAAAAGAAATTTTAGCACATGATGCTGCTCACGGTGGTGGTCATGATTCTCATGCCGAAACTACTGCTCATGTAACTGAAAATGGACATGGCAACGAAGCTCACGCTGAAACTGCTGGTCATTCTGATGACGCACATGCAGAACATGTGTTACATCAATTACAAAATAAACCTTGGTCTGCATTATATGTGGCGTGTTTCTTCTTTATGATGATTGCCTTAGGAACCTTGGCTTTTTACGCCGTAAACAGAGCAGCTCAAGCAGGGTGGTCTCCATTACTGTTTAGAGTTATGGAAGGTATTACATCTTACTTACCAGTAGGATTAATTATCTTATTAGTAATCTTAGGAATTTCAACAGTAGGTCATGGTAATCATTTGTTCGCATGGATGAATCCAGATTTAGTTGATCCTTCTAGTGATAAGTTTGATAAATTAATCAACAACAAAAAAGGTTGGTTAAATGGAGGATGGTTCATGGTTAGAGCTGTATTTTATTCAGTATTTTGGATTGGATATCAAATAATATCAAAGAAATTATCTAGAGCTCAAGATACTGCCTCAGATGATTCAAACTTTAAAAAGAACTTTAAATTATCTGCAGCATTCTTAGTAGTATTCTTATATACAGAATCTATGATGTCATGGGACTGGATTATGTCTCTTGACCCACACTGGTTCTCTACATTATTCGGATGGTATGTGTTTGCAAGTATGTTTGTAAGTGGTATTACTGTAATTGCTTTAGTAACTATTTACTTAAAAGCTGGTAAAACAGATTACTTGCCAAAAGTAAACAACAGTCATATTCATGATTTAGCAAAATTCATGTTTGGTATTAGTGTCTTTTGGACTTACTTATGGTTTTCACAATTTATGTTAATCTGGTATGCAGATATTCCTGAAGAAGTAACTTACTTTGTAACACGTATTCAAGATTATAACTTACCGTTTTTTGGTATGTTAGTAATGAACTTCATTTTCCCGTTATTGGTATTAATGAATAGTGATTTTAAACGTGTAAATTGGTTTGTTGTTATTGCAGGTATTGTAATTTTATTAGGACATTATTTAGATATTTACAACATGGTTATGCCAGCAACTGTAGGAACACAATGGTTCATTGGTTTATCAGAAATTTCATCAATATTGTTCTTCTTAGGATTGTTTATCTTTGTTGTGTTCACAGCATTAACAAAGGCACCTTTAGAGCCTAAACGTAACCCGTTTATTCATGAGAGTGAACATTTTCATTATTAAAATTAATTAAAACTAGATATTTAAAGTAATGACAGTTTTTTTATACATAGTAGTCGCACTTTTAATTGCAATATCATTATGGCAGTTATCAAAAG
>CAJXHW010000004.1 GCA_913054565.1 uncultured Kordia sp.
TTTATAATAATAATATTCTGCCCATGAAATTAGATGGTATTGATCATAAAATTCTGAAACTATTACAAAAGGATTCTAACCGTACTGTTAAGAGCATGTCTGAAATATTAGGCACGTCTACAACACCTGTTTTTGAACGTATTAAAAAGCTAGAAAAAGAAAACTATATTGACAAATACGTAGCGGTGTTAAACCACAACAAAGTTGGGGTAAAACAAATGGTTTTTATAGGTATTACACTACAAGGTCATACCAGAAGCTATTTAGAAAAATTTGTGAAACAGATTAACGATTTTCCCGAAGTTGTAGAGTGCCACCGTATAAGCGGCAACTTTGACTATTTACTAAAACTTATGGTGGAAGATGTTGAAGCCTATGAAAAGTTTATTATGACTAAACTTACCTTATTACCTTACTTAGGAAATGTACAGAGTTTTATTACCTTATCTACAGGGAAACAAACCAATGAGTTAGATTTATCACATTTACTCAACCAGTAATGGTTAATTTTGACGAATAAATTTTAGCTCATAATCCGTTGAAACCAATTTCATAATTGTTTGAAAAACATATTCACTCACCTGTTTATGCCCTTTGAAATTTATTAAATCAATTGTATCTTCAGGTGTGTGATATTGTGGATGACCACCGGTATGAATACCTAACACTGATATATTTTTTTCATAAAAGGAAACATGGTCAGAACCTCCTACTCCTCCCGCATGAACAACTGGGGTTAAGTGTAATGCTACCCCTAATTCATTCATAAAACTAACTCCGTCAGGAAAAGTCCCAGCTCCTCCCATATACACATGCTTTTTATCATTTAACCTCCCCACCATATCCATATTTATCATTAGCTTAATCTGGGATAACGGCACTAGAGGGTTTTCAACAAAGAACTTACTACCTAATAGTCCATGTTCTTCTGCCCCAAAAGCAATGAATATCACACTTCTTTTTAATTGATGTTTTTGTGATGCAATTTTTTCGGCTATTTCCAATAAGGCAGCAGTACCACTTGCATTGTCATCAGCCCCACCATGAATGGTATTCTTTTTATCTGATTTTGAAGATGGACCACCTAAACCTAAATGATCATAGTGTGCTCCTAATACAATAACCTCTTTTTTAAGCTGCTCATCATTTCCTTCAATATAAGCAACAACATTCCAGGTTTTTTCTCTTAATTTAGGAGTCTTTTCAAGTGCTCTAAGTTTAGCTACAAAAGACTGCTTAACTGGTTTTAAGCCTGCTTTTTTAAATTCTTTTTTTAAATACCTAACTACTTTTCTATTTGTTTCTCCTCCTGGAGCCCTGCCTTTATTAGCTTCCGATGTTAAAAACAAAATATGTGTTTTTAACTCGTGCTCTGTTATTTCTGATTGCGAAAAAACAATTGCGCTACTACTTATTAATACAAAAAATACAATTCTCTTAAACATCGTAAACTTTTTACTTTTATACTGTTTATTTTAATTTATTAAGCACCATTCTTGCTCTAGCTTTATACGCAGCACTCCCAAACGCATAGTTTTGTTCTACTACTATACCTAGCTCTTTATGAACCCAATCTATATCTTTCCCTAAATGATATAAACTAGTCATTGAATATGCCTGAGATGCAACTTTTATTTTCTCATCAATTAACCACAGAAAACTGAGTGAAACCATTTCCTCTTTAACAGAAAAAGTCATCATTTTAGCTACAGATTTACGGGTCTGTTCTCCATAATTATTCAGTACAAACGTTTCAATAATTTTAGCCATAGGCCGTATTGCTGAATCGCTTGTTAATTGTTTTGCTCCTTTTAATATGTTATCAATAAACGGACAAAGTATTTCTATACCCTGACGATTTAAAAACTCCAACCACCAACAATATTTTACATGATTTTTGTTAGCAGCATATGCATTTTGGATAATTTCTGGAAGCACTTCAGGATGGTCAATTACCAAAGCAACGGCCTTAGCACGAGAAGCCATACTGTGGTTTAATTGTTTTATATCAAAATGTAAATCTGATAACATCATTACTTTTCCAACTCTAACCAATAACAATCAAATTGTTGCCCTTCCCACTCAAAAACAAACTCATTTGTTATTTTAAAACCTACCTTTTGTAATACGTTCACCGAACCTTTATTAGGAATATCTGCTGCTGCGTACAATCTTTTAACATCAGTTTTAGCAAACATATAATTTACCCAAGCTTGCGCTGATTCAGTAGCATAGCCTTTACCCCAAAATTTAGGAATAAAACGATACCCTAACTCATATACATGATGAAAACCATTCATTCCTTCTGACTTATTGAGATATTTAATACCTGACCAACCCATAAACTCATTGGTATCTTTATGTATTACAGCCCATCTAGCAATTCCTCTTTCTTTGTATTGCTTTTTTAAATAATCAATACCCTCTTGAGCTTGCTCTTTAGTAGTTATTGGATTGTTCCCTAAATATTTATGTACTTTTGGATTAGAATCCAATTCAAACATTCCATCTAAATCGGCATCCAGAACTGGTCTTAAAATAAGGCGCTCCGTTTCTATGGGTTGATTGGGCATCATTTTTTTAAGAAATCATTTAAGGTATTATAAAACGCTTCTTGCTCTGGTCTATCTTTTGGAACTTCTCTCAACGGATCAACCGCCTCCATTGTTTCATGACAATCGGCTGGTAATTGCTGATACAATTGAGTACCTTTAGTTTTCCAAGCTATCATTTCATCAGATACTTCTTTAATAGCTTTTGCTGGATTACCCACTATTAGCTGACGTTTTTCAAAAATAGCATTTGCCTTTACAAATGCCATAGCACCTACAATGCATTCATCATCAATAACAGCATCGTCCATAATTACGGAATTCATACCTATTAGACAGTTCTTCCCTAAATTAGCGCCGTGTATCACTGCGCCATGACCTACATGCGCAGCTTCTTTTAACGTAATGGACTTGCCTGGAAACATATGCACAGTACAGTTTTCTTGAACATTAACACCGTCTTCTAAAATAATCTCGCCCCAATCACCACGAATCGCAGCACCTGGGCCTATGTAACAATTCTTACCAATAATTACATTTCCAATAACAGCCGCTAACGGATGTACAAAACTAGTCTCATGAACTACAGGAATGAACCCTTTAAATGAATATATCATGATGTGTGATTTTCTTAAACTAAAAAATGATAATTGTAAAAGTAATACTTAAATCACCTTTACAATTATCATTATACAATTATGTTTTATTATTTAAAACGTTTTAAAGTCTCTTTTGTAAAATCTGACAATACTAATCTTCCAGAAATAATTGCTCTCTCTGCTAATAAGGTATCCCAATGATCAGTACCTTCCCACATAATTTTTTTCATTTCCTTCATTGCTTCTGGATTGTAAGTGCATAAGTTTTCAGCAAATGCTTTTACAGCTTCATCTAATTCCTCTGTTGATTCATATACTTGAGCATATAAGCCTTTAGCTCGTGCCCATTCTGCTGAATAAAATGTATTGGCATCAATAGCAATTTGCGACATTCCTGTTAAACCTAACTTACGCTCTACAGCTGGCCCTACAACAAAAGGACCGATACCAACATTTAATTCACTTAATTTTATAGCGGCAAATTTAGAAGCCATGCAATAATCTGTGGCAGAAGCAATTCCTACACCTCCTCCAACTGTTTTTCCTTGTACGCGTCCGATAATAAACTTCGGACATTTACGCATGGCGTTTATTACATTAGCAAAACCAGAAAAGAATACCTTTCCTGTTTCTGCATCGTTAATTGTAATTAATTCTTTGAAACTCGCTCCGGCACAAAACGTACGTGCGCCACCACTTTTTAACACAACTACTTTTATTGCGTCATTTGTTCCTGCTGCAGTAATTGCATCAGCTAATTGTGCCAAAATATCTCCTGGCAATGAATTGTGTGCTGGGTGGAAAAATTCAATTGTCCCTACTCCATTTTCTATGCTTTGTTTTACGTATGGTGCTGTCAAAACTTATTTTTTTAAATTTATAGTAAATTAAATTGTTCAAAATGATGATTAAAATGCTTTGTATGCGTTAAATCCCACTCAAACTTGGTCAATATTCCAAAAACAGCATTCTTAGTAGTTGCTTCTGGATTTTCCTTGAAATACATCTCAAATGCATCATATGCTTCTAGTAACTTCATCTTTGCTTCAGCCAAGTTCCCATATTGCATTTCTGCCAACCTATCCTGTAAAACAACTGGAGCTTTATAATTTTTAGGCATTGGTATATGAGTATATAAAGATTCATGTACTTGCTCTAAAATTTTCTCAGGAGTTTCAATTTCAAAATCCTGAACTTCTCCAGATGCAACTCTTAATGTATATTCTAAATGCTCTATCATTTCCTGAGCACTCATAGTTCCCCATTCTGGTTTAGCATCTTCAGTAAGCTTGTTTAAATAGCTTGAAATAGTTTTTTTGTTGATCTCTGAAAAAGGGCTTTTCTTTTGAACCATAGTTAAAATAGTAGCTACAGCAACTAATTCATCTTCTTGATCAAAAACCTCAACAAACCATTTTACTATTCCACTAGGTAATTCTGTTCCTCTAGAATCACGATCTACACGCTCTTTACATGTTAATCTTACATACACGGTATCATTATGATAAATAGGACGTAAAAATCGACATTCTTCTAAACCATAGTTTGCTGCTACAGGTCCTTTATTTGGATAAACAAATAATCCTGCAGCGGCGGCAATAATGAAATACCCATGAGCAGTACGTTTTTCAAAAATACTCCCTTCTAAAGAAGTAATATCAGTATGCGCATAAAAATGATCCCACGTTAAATTACCAAAGTTGATAATATCTGTATCCGTAATGGTACGTTTATGTGTTTTTAAAGACATTCCTGGTTTAATATCTTCCCAATGGTATGCAAACGGATGCTTGTCCGTTTCTTTATAATCCGCATTTGGTTGGTAGATTCCAGTGACTTCTGTTAAAGTGGTTGGAGTTCCCTGAATTGCACAACGTTGCATATAATGTTTTACACCACGCATTCCACCCATTTCTTCACCACCACCAGCTCTTCCGGGCCCACCGTGAGTTAATTGTGGTAATGGAGACCCATGACCTGTGCTTGTCTTTGCATTTTCTCTGTTTCCAACTAGAATACGACCATGGTGAGATGCTGCTTCAACGATATAATCACTTGCAATTTTATCATCATAAGTAAAAATAGAAGACACTAACGATCCTTTACCCATTTGCGCTAAAGTAACAGCCTCATCTAAATCTTTATATGGCATGATGGTACTTACCGGGCCAAATGCTTCTAATTCATGAACTTCAGTATTTGTAAAAGGGTTATCCTCACGCATTAAAATAGGCTTCATAAAAGCACCTTTTTCCGCATCAGCTCCAACTGTTTCTACAGTATCTAAATTACCATAAACTATCTGTGCAGTCTTAGCCAATTTAGCTACTTGATCTTTTACACTTTGTACTTGCGCTTTACTAACTAAAGCTCCCATACGCACCTCTTTTAATCGAGGATCACCAATAGTTACTTTATCCAATTGCTTTCCTAATGCTATTTGAACATCTTCTACTAAATTTTCTGGCACCATTATACGACGAATAGCAGTACATTTTTGCCCTGTTTTGACCGTCATTTCTTTACGCACTTCTTTTACGAATAAATCGAATTCAGGAGTTCCAGGAACAGCGTCTTTACCCAAAATAGAACAGTTTAATGAATCTGCTTCCATTGTAAATGGCACTGCTTCTTCAATCAATCTCGGATGTGCTTTTAAAATACGACCTGTGTGTGCAGATCCCGTAAAGGTTACGACATCTTGAGATTCTACCGTATCTAAAATATTTTTAGTCATACCACTTAATAACTGCAAAGCGCCTTCTGGTAAAATACCTGAGTCTACAATTACTCTTACAACAGCTTCTGTTAAATAAGCTGTTTGTGGTGCTGGCAATACTACAGCTGGCATACCTGCCATCCAGTTTACCGCACACTTTTCTAACATTCCCCAAATAGGAAAGTTAAAAGCATTGATATGAACTGCTACTCCTTTTTTAGGTACTAAAATATGGTGTGCCATAAAACGACCTCCTTTAGACAAATCTATCGGATCTCCTTCTACATGAAAAGGCTGATTAGGGAATAATTTACGCAACGATGCATTGGCAAATAAATTACCAAAACCACCTTCAATATCTATCCAACTATCTACTTTTGTTGCTCCAGACCTATAACTTAATTCGTAGAATTCTCGCTTCTTTTTGGTAAGATACAACGCCAAAGTCTTAAGCATGTTTCCACGCTCTTGAAACGTCATTTTGCGTAACTTTTCTCCACCTTTTGTTCTTCCGTATTGTAATACACTCGGGATGTCTAATCCTGCGGTGGTTGAAAAACCAATAGTTTCTCCCGTTACAGCATCAAACATAGGAGTTCCATCTCCTTCACCTGTTACCCAGTGACCGTTTATATAGTTTTCTAATTTATTCATGTTCAAATTTATATTATAAATTTACATTTTCAATAATAGCTGCATAGCCTTGACCAACACCAATACACATCGTTATTAAGGCATAACGTTTATTAGTTTCTTGTAATTCTAAAGCAGCTGAATATGCTATTCTAGCTCCTGTTACTCCTAATGGATGACCTATAGCAATTGCTCCTCCATTTGGATTAATTCTAGCGTCATCATCTGCTAATCCCCATTCACGGATACATGCCAAACTTTGTGCTGCAAATGCTTCGTTTAACTCAATCACATCCATATCTGCCATGGTTAACCCAGCTTTTTCTAATGCTTTGTTAGACGCATTAACTGGACCAATCCCCATAATTCTTGGTTCTACACCTACTACTGCAGAACTTACTATTCTTGCCATTGGTTTTAATCCGTATTTTTTAACAGCATCTTCCGATGCTATAATAGTAGCTGCCGCTCCATCATTTAATCCAGAGGCATTACCCGCTGTTACACTACCTCCTTCTTTTTTGAAAGCTCCGCGTAACTTTGCTAATATTTCTGGAGTTGTAGTTGGTTTTATAAACTCATCATTTGCAAAAATGATCGGATCTTTTTTACGTTGAGGAATCTCCACAGCTACAATCTCTTTTGCTAAACGACCAGACTCTTGAGCTTTAGTTGCTTTCATCTGACTTCTGTAAGCAAACGCATCTTGATCTTCTCTTGATATATTGTATTTCTCTACTAAGTTTTCAGCAGTAACTCCCATACCATCTGTTCCGTACATTGTGTGCATCTTAGGATTCACAAAACGCCATCCGAATGTTGTATCGTACATTTTAGAATCGCCTCCAAAGCCACTTGACGGTTTTGATATAGCAAAGGGTCCACGAGTCATATGTTCTACACCACCTGCAATAAACACATCGCCATCTCCGGCTTTTATAGCTCTATTAGCATGTATAATTGCTGACAGTCCTGAACTACACAACCTATTTACTGTTTCACCAGGAACTGTATAAGGTAATCCTGCTAATAAAGACGACATACGCGCTACGTTACGGTTATCTTCACCTGCTTGGTTAGCACAACCCATAATAACATCGTCATAAGCATCTGTTGGTATGTTTGTATTACGAGCAGCAACTTCTTTAATTACCAAAGCACCTAAATCGTCTGTTCTTACAGGTGATAAGGTTCCTTTATATTTTCCTATTGGAGTACGAACTCCGTCAATGATATATGCTTCTTTCATATTATTCCCAATCTTTATTTGTGCGATACACAGTACCTTTAAACAAAGCGACTATAGTATCATCTCTTTTTATTTCTATTTTATAAAATCCGAATCTGTTTTTTAAAGATTCTTCTTTAGCAATCGCTACAATTTTATCACCTTCTTTTAATGCTTCTGTATGATTTATAGATGTATCTATGGATACCGATTGTCTGCCATGTGTATTTGCTGCAAAAGCCAACGCACTATCAGCCAATGAATAGGTAATACCGCCATGAGCTATTCCAAAGCCGTTCAGCATTTCTTCACGAACAATCATTGACAATTGACAAGTTCCTTCGGCTATATGCTCAACTTCAATACCCAACCATTTACTAAAAGGGTCGTTATCAAACATTTTATGGACAATCTCTTTCGGTGTCATTTTAGAAAAATGTTTTCCCTTCTTTATCCATTTTGCGTAATAATGGTGAACATCTGTAGCGGTCTTCATGATACGCGTTATACATTGCATCTAGTTTGTTTACACACCAATTAATTCCTTTTTCGTCTGCCCAAGCTAACAATCCTTTTGGATAATTAACTCCTTTAGTCATGGCATTATCAATGTCTGTTGCAGAAGCCACATTTAAAAACAAGGCGTCTGCTGCTTCGTTAATTAACATCACTAAAACTCTATCAAATATGGCTTGTGCAAGTGTTGCATCTTCTGTTGGATTAGGCTTTACTGCTTCTTCAGAATAATCATAATATCCTTTACCAGATTTTCTACCTAAATACCCTGCTTCAGAAAAACGTTTTTGCGTAAATGCTGGCTTATATCTTGGGTCGAAATAGAAGGCTGTAAATACAGTTTCTGTAACGGTATAATTTACATCATTACCTATAAAATCCATCAACTCAAAAGGTCCCATTCTAAAACCGCCTAAGCTTTTTAAAGCCCAATCAATAGTAGCAAAATCAGCAACCCCTTCTTCATAAATACGCAACGCTTCTCCGTAAAAAGGACGTGCTACTCTATTCACAATAAAACCTGGAGTATCTTTTGCTACGGCTACAACTTTTTTCCAATCTGTAATTGTTTGTGTTGCTTTATCTAATATATCTTGCGATGTTTGAATTGCAGGGATTACCTCAACCAATTTCATTAAAGGTGCTGGATTAAAGAAATGAATACCTACACAACGCTCAGGTTTTTGCAAAGATGCTGCAATTGATGCGATTGATAATGATGATGTATTTGATGCAATAATACAATCATCAGCTACATAAGTTTCCAATTCTGAAAACACTTTTTGTTTAATTGCTAAATTCTCAATTATGGCTTCTATAGTTAAATGAGAATCACCTAAATCTTTTAATGAATTAACATACGATATATTCCCTTGAATTCTTGACTTTTCCGCGTCATCAATTCTTCCTTTAACTATTAACCTTGCTAACACTTTTTCTAAACTCGCTTTACTTTTATCTAAAGCCTCTTGCTTAGTATCATATATCTTAACTGTACATCCGGAAGTTGCTGCAACTTGTGCAATTCCACTTCCCATTGTTCCAGATCCTATAATTCCTACATTCATATTATTTTCCAATAAAATTAGGTTTTCTTTTTTCTACAAAGGCATTGACTCCTTCTGAATAATCTTCTGTTTGAGCAGACTCAATTTGACACTCAGACTCTAATGCTAATTGCTCCTGCAAATTATTTACCAAAGACGCATTAAGTACTCTTTTAGTTAACCCTAATCCTTTGGTAGGCATTTTTGCCATTTTAACAGCCAGCTTAGTGACTTCATCATTAAATGCTTCTGTTGAAAACCATTTATAAATCATTCCTATGCGTTCTGCTTCTACAACATCTACTTTGTCTCCCGTCATCATTAATGCTGATGCTTTTTGAAAACCAATTAAACGTGGTAAAAAGAATGTTCCTGCGCTATCCGGTATTAACCCTATTTTGCTAAAGGCTTGAATGAAACTTGCGTTTTCATTAGCTACAACAATATCACATGCCAAAGCTATATTTGCTCCTGCACCTGCAGCAACACCATTAACGGCAGCAATAATTGGTTTTTCAATAGATCTAATACGTTCAATAATTGGATTATAATGCTCTTCTAAAATTGCTTTAAACCCTGGGTTTAATTCTGGAGTGGTGACTTCTTTTAAGTCTTGACCCGCACAGAATGCTTTTCCATTTCCTGTTAAAACTATTGCTCTAACTTCTTTGTTCTTTTCGCAATCATCTAATTTTTGTTGAAGATTCAATGCCATTTCTCTATTAAAACTATTGAATACTTCTGGTCTATTTAGCGCTATAAACGCTATATTATTTTCAATTTTAATTTCTATTGAAGTCATATCTTTATTTAAACACCAATTCCCGCTATAAGCGGGAATGATTTAATTATTTTAAACATTTAAAGTAATCAAATGGCTCTAAACAATCTTCACATTGAAAGAAAGCCTTACAGGCAGTAGAACCAAACTGACTGACCATTTTTGTATTTGTGGAACCACATTGAGGGCAACTAACTAACTTCTTTCCTCCAAGTAAAACATCTTTATCAGCCTCAGCTTCTAAAGGTGGTGCTATACCATAATCAAGCAAAGCCTTTCTTCCTTTATCAGTTATCCAATCTGTTGTCCAGGCCGGAGACAACACTAACTTTACATTAGCATCATATCCATTCTCTTTTAAAATTTTTTTGATATCATCACCAATAACATCCATTGCAGGGCAACCTGAATATGTTGGCGTAATAACTACTTGAACAACATTATCAATCAGCTGAGCTGAGCGTACCACTCCCATTTCTAAAATAGAGAGCACTGGGATTTCTGGATCAGAAACCTGTTCCAAAATCGGATATAACTGCTTATCTATTATTGGGGTTACACTTGTCATTCTATTGTTTTACCATTCCATATTTGGGTAAGTACGTTGCATGAATTGCATGTCAGCTAGTAAATAACCTAAATGTTCTGTATGCACACCATTTTTACCTCCCTTTTGAAACCATTTAGATTCTGGAATCTCTATTGTAGCATTATCTAAAACAGAATTCACTTTAGCAAAATACGCTTCTTTTAATAACGTTACATCAACTCCAATTCCAACTTCTACCATTGCTTTATCGGCTTCTGTTTGTTGAAATAATTCTTCAGTGTATGTCCACAAAGCAGAAACAGCATTTTGAATGCGTTGATGACTTTCTTCTGTTCCATCACCCAAACGAACAACCCAATCAGTTGAAAAACGCTCGTGATAACTCACTTCTTTTATAGATTTTTTTGCTATGGCAACCAGAGTTTCATCTTTACTATTTTGTAATTCTTGTAAAAACAACAAATGGTACACATCAAATAAAAACTGACGTACAATAGTATATGCGAAATCTGTATTAGGTTGTTCAACCAACAACACATTTTTATATTCACGCTCTTTTCTTAAAAACGCAATATCATCTTCCGTTTTACCTTCTCCAGCAATATCAGCAGCGTATTGAAAATAACTACGTACTTGTCCAAATAAATCTAACGACACATTTGTACATGCAATGTCAGTTTCTAAGCTAGGTCCGTGCCCTGTTATTTCTCCCATTCGCTGCCCTAAGATTAAAGAGTTATCAGCAACACCTAATATGTAATTATATAAATTTTCGTTTTTCATTACATATGTTTTAATTCGTCTGGTAAGTTATAAAATGTAGGGTGTCTGTACACTTTATCTTGTGCTGGCTCAAACAGCTCTCCATTATTATCTGGATTTGATGCGGTAATATTTTTAGATTCAACAACCCAAATACTCACACCTTCCATTCTGCGTGTATAGACATCTCTTGCATTTTCTAATGCCATTTCTGCATCAGAGGCATGTAGACTTCCACAATGTTTGTGTTCTAATCCGTTTTTACTTCTTATAAATACTTCCCAAAGAGGCCAATTATTTTTCATCGATAAATTTATTTATCGTTCCCTTAAAAAAGGGAAACTTATTATTATTTATGAGATTCCCTTTTTTAAGGGAATAATAGCAACAAGTTGCTAAACTGCTTTTTTTATTTCTTTTTTTTCGGCATATGCCATTGCTCCATCACGAACCCAAGCTCCTTCTTCCCATGCATTTACTCTAGCACTTAATCGTTCTTTGTTACAAGGACCATGCCCCTTAACTACTTGCCAAAATTCATCCCAATCAATAGCTCCGAAGTCATAACTCTTACGCTCATCATTCCATTTTAAATCCGGATCAGGAATTGTTAACCCTAACACCTCTGCTTGAGGCACGGTTTGATCTATAAACTGCTGACGTAATTCATCATTTGTTTTACGTTTTAATTTCCAACGTAATGACTGTGCTGTATGAACAGATTCTGCATCTGTAGGCCCTAACATCATTAATGCTGGCCACCACCATCTGTTCAATGCGTCTTGCGCCATTTCTTTTTGTTCTTCGGTTCCGTTTGCTAATTTTAGCATAATCTCAAACCCTTGACGCTGATGAAAACTTTCTTCTTTACACACACGCACCATTGCCCTGGCGTATGGTCCGTAAGACGTATTCATTAATGGAATTTGATTGATGATTGCCGCACCATCTACTAACCAACCTATGGCTCCCATATCTGCCCAAGTAATTGTTGGGTAATTAAATATACTTGAATATTTAGCTTTTCCTGTATGCAACTGTTCGTACAATTCATCTCTAGAAACCCCTAATGTTTCACAAGCACTGTATAAATACAATCCGTGTCCCGCTTCATCTTGCACTTTAGCCAACAACGCTACTTTACGTCGTAATGATGGTGCTCTTGTTATCCAATTTCCTTCTGGCAACATTCCTACTATCTCTGAATGTGCATGCTGAGAAATTTGACGAATTTGAGTTTTCCTATACTTTTCTGGCATCCAATCCTTCGGCTCTATACGAACGTCATCTGTGATTTTTTGCTCAAAAGCAATTTCATGTTTTTTTAATTCTTCTTCACTCATATCTTATAAGCTTTTTTAGCTTTTAGCACGTGGCTAAAAGCGTTATTTTATGCATCAAAATCTACAACAACTTTATCTGTGGTAGGTACTGCTTGACAAGTCAGCACATAACCTGCTTCAACCTCATCTGGTTCTAATCCGTAATTTAATTTCATTTCTACCTCTCCTTCAATCACTTTTGCTCTACAAGTACAACAAACTCCACCTTTACATGCAAAAGGTAAATCAGCATCATTAGCTAATGCAGCATCTAAAATATTATCATGATCAGCAACATCCATATCAAAATGAAACTCTTTGTCACCATCAATAATTGTTACTTCTGTATGATCTGCTTGGTGTTCTAATACCTCAGCAATATGTTTTTTATCTTCTTCGGTATTTCCTGCATTAAACAATTCAAAATGCACTTTTTCTTTTGGAAATCCTGCTGCTACCAATTCATCACGAATTAAGAAAATCATTTCTTCAGGCCCACATATAAAACATTCATCAACAGAAGGCACATCGATAACTTTTTGAGTTAACGCTTGCAGTTTTTCCGAAGTAAATCGTCCATTTAACAACGGTATACCTCGTTGTTCTTTGGTTAAAAAGTAAAACACTTCAAACCTACCTAAATGTTTGTTTTTAAGCGCTTCAATTTGCTCCTTAAAGATAATACTTTTTACTTTCCTATTCAAGTAAAACAACTGTACAGTTGCCTCTGGCTCAAGCGTTAAATGAGTTTTAATTATTGAAAGTATTGGCGTAATACCACTTCCAGCGGCAAAAAAGATGTAATGCTTAGGTTTTGTTGCGTCAACCTCAACATAAAACTTACCATCAGGTGCAGACACCTCTAATATATCACCAGCTTTTAATGTTTCATTAGCGTAGGTAGAAAACACCCCTCCCGTTATTTTTTTAACCGCTACTTGCCATTTATTTTCAACAGGACTTGTACATAACGAATAAGATCGACGAATATCTTCGCCATTTATTTCTTTTTTTATATTTAGATGTTGTCCTTGCTTATACTTAAATTGCTCCTGTTTTTCCTCGGGAACATCAAAGGTAATAGCAACCGTATCTTTCGTTTCTTTATAAACTTCTTTTACTACTAGTTTTTCAAAATCAGCCATATGCATAATCAGTTTTTCCATAACTAACAATCGTTAGTTAGTACTGCAAATTTAAAAAATATTTTTATTTATTTGAGGGTTTTACTATTCCTTTCAATAAAACCTTACTTAAATCCGCATCCAAAGCCTTTATATTTATTTCTTCTTTTTTAGGAATCCATAAATATAACGAACGCAAAGTGGTAAGTATTGAAAACACAATTACTTCTGGGTTTACTTCTACTACCTCTTCATTTGCAATGCCTCGAGCAATTACTTTTCTAAAATTTTCTTCATAACCATCACGCAATTCTAAATAATACTCCAACTTTTCCTCTAGATGCATCCAATCGGTATTTAATGAAGCCATTCCGTTAGGGTATTTTGCTGTAATAGCTACATGTAAAGAATTAATATCTTGCAATTTTTCTACTGTTGATTTTTGAGCAGCAACTATAGTATTCATCCCATTGGTAAATTCTTCAGCAAGCGTGACTATAATTTCTGACAAAATCTCTTGCTTGGAACTTATATGATTGTATAGGCTAGCAGCTTTCATTCCCATTACCAAAGCAATATCACGCATAGTTACTGCACTATAGCCCTTTTCTTTAAAAAGAATTTCAGCCTTTTTTATAATCTCCTCTTTTCGTGGTGTTCGTTTCAAAATAAACTAATTAACGTTAGTTAAATGCTAATATATTGAATTAAAATTGAACATATATTACTTCAATTGTCACATTGGAAGCCTAACAATAATTCATAGCTTTGTCTGCAATAAAAATAACAAACATATGTCATGAAAGCAACTATTGAAACGAACCCATTAATTGATAGGTTACCACCACATTTAAAGCAATTTATAAAGCCACAAGATTATAGTGATTATTCACCTATTAACCAAGCTGTATGGCGTTTTGTAATGCGTAAAAATGTATCCTATCTGAGTTCTGTTGCACATGAATCATACACCAAAGGTTTAGAAATGACAGGGATAGATATCGATCATATTCCAAGTATGTATGGTATGAATCGTATATTAAAAGAAATTGGTTGGGCAGCTGTAGCTGTGGATGGTTTTATACCTCCCAATGCTTTTATGGAATTCCAAGCTTATAAGGTTTTGGTGATTGCCTCCGATATTCGTCAGTTAAAAAACATAGAGTACACTCCAGCACCAGACATTATTCACGAAGCGGCAGGTCATGCGCCAATTATTGCTAATCCGGATTATGCAGAATATTTAAGACGTTTTGGTGAAATAGGTGCCAAAGCCATATTATCTTCACATGATAATGACATGTATGAAGCAGTGAGGAATTTATCAATATTAAAAGAGGCCGCAAACTCATCTGTTAAAGAAATTACTGTAGCTGAAGACTTGGTAAATGACTTGCAAAACAAAAAAGTACCATTATCAGAGATGGCACAGATACGAAACCTGCATTGGTGGACAGTTGAGTACGGTATGATAGGTACAGTTGATAACCCAAAAATATATGGCGCAGGCTTATTATCTTCTATAGGTGAAAGCGAATGGTGTATGACTGATGCGGTAAAAAAACTACCATACTCTGTTAAAACCGCCACAAAAGAGTTTGACATTACCAAGCCTCAACCTCAACTCTATGTTACTCCAGATTTTGCACATTTAATGGAAGTCTTAGAGGAATTTGCTGGCACAATGGCACTCAGAAAAGGAGGCTGGAGAGGTTTACAAAAACTAATAGATTCTAAAAAAATTGGAACAATTGAATTAAACACTGGTTTAGAAATCTCTGGGGTATTTACAGACATTATTAAAGATGAAGATAACAATGTGGTTTTCTTTAAAACTGAAGGTCCAACCGCATTAGCCAACAGAGAGCAGGAATTAATTGGGCACGGTACCGAAGCACACAGTCATGGGTTTAGCTCACCAATTGGGAGATTAAAAGGAATTAATTTAGCAATTGAGGATATGGGTCCTCGCGACTTGCAAGCCTATAATTTTTATGATGGCAAACGTATTTCATTTGAGTACGAAAGCGGTATTGTAGTTGAAGGCTTAAATATTACAGGGATTAGAAACATACATGGCAAACTCATTTTAATTCAGTTTGAAGATTGTACGGTTACTTATAACGATGAAATTTTATTTAAACCAGAATTCGGAACTTTTGACTTAGCTGTTGGATCATCAATAGTATCTGCCTACGCAGGAAGTGCCGATTTTAGATCTTTTGACAATTTATACCATGTTTCAGAAACAAAAACTGTGGTTTTAGATAAGGATGAAAAAACACTTGAACTGGAAAATTTATATAAAAAGGTACGCGAGATGAGAGAAAACAATGATTTTACCGAAGAAAAAGGCTTGACTGTGTTTAATTCTATCTATAACAACAACACTTCTGACTGGTTGTTAACCTTAGAGTTATATGAACTTGCCGTAAAACAAGATACTACAAAACTCAAGACTATTCTACTAAACAGATTAGAAAGCCTAAAAAAAGAGCATTTAGATATAACTCACTTAATTGATGGTGGAATGCGTTTATTAAACTAAAAAAACGCCTGAAATTTTACACCTAAGACATTTAATTGTTTAAAGCTCGAAGAAAGAAAACCCTAAAACTCCATAAAAGGGAATGCTTTTAAAAGCACCTTCTTTTTATCGTCTAGATTCTTTAGAAATACTTGATGTTGTTCTGATTTTGGTTTAAACGGTTTATGCGCATAACCTTTTTGAATAGTGTCAACTTGTTTCATAACTGGTTTTGCATTATCATGAAACCAAGCTACATAAAACTGCTCCCAAATATAATCAACAGCAGTTTGATTAGGATGCACCATATCACTCTTATAAAAACGATAATCTCGTAACTCATCCATCATTATTTCATACGACGGAAAATAGCACACGCTGTGTGCATTTAGTATTTTATGAGTAGCACTAAGCAAATGCGCTTTACTCTGCTGGTTTTCTACAAAACCATCTTTTAAATGACGCACCGGAGATACCGTGAAAATAATTTGAAGCTCAGGGTTTACATTCTTCACTAGTTGTTCAATACGCTTTAAGCTTTCAGAAATCTCTTCAACCGATAAAATGCGCTTTTTAAATTGTTTTTGAGGTATTTTATGACAATTAGCAACTGTTTGCTGCTTATCAATATGTTCATACACCCAAGCAGTTCCTAAAGTAATTATTACGTGTGTTGATTGTCTAAGGTCATGAAGTGTTGTTTCAAGAACACTATTCAAGTTATTTAACAAGTCCTCTTTATTTGAATGGCTCAAACTTGAATGCGCATCAAAACAATGCCATTGTTCATTATGAAACACCAAATCTTTTTCAACGTAAAAACGCTCTTCAACAACACGTTCAAAAAACGTAGCTATTGCTTTGGGGTGAAATAATATCCCAAACGGATTGACTTTATTTTGAAATTTATAATACTCAAACTTTTCTCCAATATTTTCAGAAAAACACGACCCAATCAACAACAGCTTTGATGTGTAGTCAATCAAATTGTCTTTTTGTTTCTGTATGGGTACTTGTGTTCTAAAGTCCATGTGTAAAAAAGAATCCCGCTAAAAAGCGGGATTAATTATTTAGTTTAAATATGTTTTTACCGCCTCTAATGCTGCGTTTAGACCTGCTGGATTTTTACCTCCTGCAGTTGCAAAGAATGGCTGACCTCCACCACCACCTTGAATGTGCTTTCCTAATTCTCTTACTATTGTTCCAGCATGCAAATTTTTACTTGTCACTAAGTCTTTTGATATGTAACATGTTAAGATTGCTTTCCCCTCACTCTCTGCCCCAAAGAACAAGAATAAGTTATCCAATTCACCACCTAACTCATGCGCTAAATCTTTTATTCCTTTAGCATCTAAATCTATTTTCTTAGCCAAGAAATTCACTCCGTTTACTTCAGTAATTTCATTTTTCAAGTCACCTTTTAAACTTCCTGCTTTCTCTTTTAGTAATTGCTCCAACTGTTTCTTTAACGTTGTATTTTCATCTTGCAAAGCTGTAATTGCTTTTACAGGATTCTTAGCATTTTTCAAAGTTTGCTTTACAGCATCAAATTCTTTTTCAATCACTTCAAAATAACTCCCCACGGCTTTGTTAGTAATAGCTTCAATACGCCTAATACCTGCTGCTACAGCACCTTCAGATTTTATTTTAAAATACCAAATATCATTTGTTTGAGCTACATGAGTTCCTCCACAAAGTTCCATAGACTGTCCGAAACGAATAGCCCTGACGCTATCGCCATATTTTTCACCAAACAAAGCTACAGCACCTTCATTAATAGCTTGCTGCATTGGTATATTTCTTTGCTCTTCCAATTTTAAATTTTCATGAATTCTGGCATTCACAAAATCTTCAATATCCTGTAATTGATCTGCATCAACTTTTGAGAAATGTGAAAAATCAAATCGCAAATGTTTTGGACTCACCAATGATCCTTTTTGCTCAACATGAGTACCTAAAATAGTTCTTAATGCTTGGTGTAACAAATGTGTTGCTGTATGATTACTTGCAGATAACATACGAGATTCTTTATCAACTACAGCCTTAAATCTTTCAGATGCATTTTGAGGTAAACTTTTTGTATAATGGATAATTAAATTATTCTCTTTTTTGGTGTTTAGCACGTAAATTATATCACCATTTGATGTTTCAATATGCCCAACATCACCAACCTGACCACCACCTTCTGGATAAAAAGGGGTCATATTAAACACCAATTGGTATTGCTCACCATCTTTTTGTGTGGTTACTTTTCTATAGCGGGTAAGTTTTACATCTACCTTTAAAATGTCATAACCTACAAACTCTTCTTCTTCATCGTCAATAAGAATTTGCCAATCATCTGTTTCAATTGCAGTTGCTTGTCTTCCTCTATCTTGTTGCTCTTTTAAGGCCGCTTTATACTCCTCCTCATTATATGTATATCCTTTTTCTGAAAGAATTAAAGCTGTTAAATCTTCAGGGAAACCATAAGTATCTTTTAATTCAAACACTTTTTTTCCAGACACCTCTTTTCCTTGTGTACTTTCTATGATAGTATCTAAAAGTAATAATCCTTGATCAAGAGTCTTTAAAAACGATTGTTCTTCTTCTTTTATAACATTGTGCGCTAAATTTTCTTGAGCAATAATCTCAGGAAAAGCACTACCCATTTGAGCACTTAAAGTTTCTACTAATTTATAAATAAATGGTTCTTTCTGATTTAAGAATGTAAATCCGTATCGAATTGCACGTCTTAGTATTCTTCTAATTACATAGCCAGCACCAGTATTACTTGGCAATTGTCCGTCTGCAATTGCAAATGCTACTGCACGTACGTGATCTGCAATTACTCTAATAGCAATATCAGTTTCTTCGCCTTTAACTGCATCGTTCTCATACTTTACTCCAGTTATTGTTTCTATTTCTCTAATTAAAGGTGTAAACACATCCGTATCGTAATTGGACTTTACTCCTTGCAATGCCATACATAAACGTTCAAACCCCATTCCCGTATCTATATGTGTAGAAGGCAAGTTTTCTAATGTTCCATCAGCTTTTCTATTGTATTGCATGAACACTAAATTCCACACCTCAACTACATGAGGATGATCTAGATTAACTAATGACGCACCTGAAACCTTCGCTTTTTCTTCTGCAGAACGAATATCTATATGTATTTCAGAACATGGACCACATGGGCCCTGTGCGCCCATTTCCCAGAAATTATCCTTTTTATTACCTAATAAAATACGATCTTCTGCTATAAATTGTTTCCAAATATCATAGGCTTCAGTGTCTTTAGCTAAACCTTCACTCTCATCACCTTCAAAAATAGTGACATATAAAATGTCTTTATCTATTTTATAAACCTCCGTTAATAATTCCCAAGCCCACGCAATGGCTTCTTTTTTAAAATAATCACCAAAACTCCAGTTTCCTAACATTTCAAACATGGTATGGTGATACGTATCCATAC
>CAJXHW010000005.1 GCA_913054565.1 uncultured Kordia sp.
TAATTAAGGTAATATTATTGTTCTACAAAGAATTCCATATAGAAAATGAATATGGCCATCACAAAGATAAAATACCCAAATCCTTTCTTAAGTTTGTTACCATCTATAAAGTTACTTAAGTAACTACCTATAAAAATACCCACAAAAGATATCCCAGTAAACACGGATAGGAAAAGCCAGTCTATGTCCATCGTTAATGCATCACCTAAGAAGAAACCCATTAATGATTTGAAAGCGATAATTATTAATGAAGTTCCTACAGCTACTTTCATTTCTACATTGGCGAGGATAACGAGAGCTGGTATAATTAGAAAACCTCCACCTGCACCTATCATTCCTGTAATACCTCCTACAATAAGACCTTCTGCTAATATTAAAGGATAATTATACTTAACTGTACCATCTCCTTTTTGCTTATTTTCTTTACGTTCTTTAAGCATTGAAAACGCCGCTGGTATCATTAGTACTGCAAATAGACCAAACATTGCCATTCTACGAGTAAACTCAAAATCGCCTACATTAAATAGTATATCAGGCAAGGCTGGAACGACAAATGATCTTACTACTGTAACCCCTACTATAGCAGGTAAACCAAAAACAATTGCAGTTCTCCAATCAACGTAACCCTTAAGATGTTGCTTAAAACCTCCAACTAAGGCACTAGCTCCAACAATAAATAATGAATATGCTGTGGCAACTTTTTCATTTACAGAAAATAAGTATGCTAAAACAGGTACGGCCAAAATTGAACCGCCACCTCCAATCAAGCCTAATGAGATTCCTATAATTAGTGCACTTACATATCCGAAAATTTCTAATAACTCCATTTTTATAATTTATTTATTGGGTCAAAAATATGTTTACTGATTTCAATTATGAGTAACCTAGGTTACACAACTAATCTAAATTGATGATTTCAACATAATTTCGGTGCAGTTTTATTTTCCCGATATTCTCCAGTTTCTTTAGTAGACGTGATATTACTACCCTTGAACTGTGAAGTTCATATGCAATTTCTTGATGCGTATTCTTTAATGTATTTGAGTTATTAATTCTAACTTTATCTTTAAGATAATTTAATAATCTCTCGTCCATATTATCAAATGCAATGCTATCCATAGTTTGAAGCATTTCGTTCAAACGGTTATGGTAACTTTCAAAAACGAAATTTCTCCAAGTCTTATATTTTGAAGTCCATTCCTCCATTTTTTGAATAGGTATCATTATCAATTTAGCATCTGTCTCTGCTATTGCGCGTATTTCACTTTTGGTTTGCCCCATACAACAAGTCATTGTCATAGAACAAGTTTCACCTTTTTCTAAATAATAAAGAAGTAATTCGTCACCGTTTTTATCTTCTCTCAAAACTTTTATTGCCCCAGAAACAAGTAGTGGCATTCCTTTTATATAAGAGCCAATGTTCATCATTTGAAATCCTTCTGGAACTTCCTTATACGTACCTACTTGTAATATTTCATTTATTAAGGCATCTTCAAAAAGATGTCCATAGCTAGCTTTTAATTCTTGAATCATCTTCTAAAATTTTTTGATATTTAGTTATTGCATTTTTATCATATTTAATAAACATTGTAGCCCATATACTTTTAGATAATGCATACATTATAGGTGCTAATAAAATTAGCGCTAAAACAAATGAAACCATAAGCGAAGTGGGAGTTATAGTTTCTATAAACATATAGTTTAATACTACCACAGCAATAAATAATGCTACCCCCAATCCATACGAAACATAGTAAGAACCTTGATAAAAACCTGTTTCTAATTCAAACTTTTGGTTACACTTTGAGCATCGCTTTTTCACTTCTCCCATTGTAGATAATTTGTAAGGGTGCGCAACAAAAAAATTGCCCACTTGACATTGAGGACACTTCATTTTTAGAATACTATAAAGTTTTGTTCCTTTAATCATCACTTAATTTTTTTGTAAAATTAAGTGATGAAAAAAGTGTTTTCAGTAACATAGGTTACATAGTGTTTATTTTATAACTAAAAGTAATTAGTGTAACTTAGGTTACATTGAAAGCTATTGAACAATTGTATATTTGTTGCAGTGAGTAAGCTTTTTTCCATATCATTCTCTTTAATTATCCTAACACAAAGCTTTGGGATGAGCATTAGCGATATATCTCAAATAGATGAGTTTATTGAGCACGCGCAATTTCATAGTGAGCAATATGGTGACAATGTTTTTGTTTTTACTTCCAAACATTATGGAGAATTAAAAAAAGATCATAATAAAGAGCATCAAGAGGAAAAAGAAGATCACGAGCAGTTGCCGTTTCAACATCAATCTCATAGTTCTTCTATTACTGCTTTTGTCCTGAATACTGCAAAAGATGATTTTAGGACACCAGAATTTCTAGAATTTAGAACTCATAATTTCTTCTATCAAGAACCTATTTCTTCATTACATCTCAAGGGATTATTCCAGCCACCTAGGCAGTCATAATTTATTCGTTTAAATTTTTTAGTTCTATGCACTACTTTGTAATTAGGGCTGTTAACGTTTACTATTTTATGACAAGATGCTATCACATATTATCAATTTCAGTATAAAGAATAAGTTCATTGTTCTTTTATTTACAACCTTCATCATAGGATTTGGGTTGTATTCATTATCACAAATTCCCATAGGTGCAGTTCCAGATGTGACTAATAACCAGGTGCAGGTAATTACAACCTCGCGCAATTTATCCACGCAGGATATGGAGCAATTCATAACCTATCCAGTTGAATTAGAAATGGCAAATCTGCCTGGTGTTCAAGAGATTCGTTCCATATCGAAGTTTGGATTATCAGTAGTGACCATTGTCTTTGATGATGATATGGGCACCTACTTACCACGTCAGCTTATTGCAGAAAAAATTAAATCGGCTTCTGAAAAAATACCTGAAGGTTTTGGAACGCCAGAAATGGGTCCAATAACTACTGGGTTAGGAGAAATCTATCAATACATTCTTGACGTCAAACCAGAGTTCAAAGACCAATATAACGCCGAAGATTTAAGAACCATTCAAGATTGGGTAGTTAAAAGACAACTATCTGGAATCCCCGGAGTGGTAGAAGTTAATACTTGGGGTGGTTTTTTAAAACAATATGAAGTTGCCATTGATACTGAGAAGCTCAATGCAATGAATATAACAGCAAATGAAGTCTTTACTGCTTTAGAAATGAATAACAGCATCTCAGGTGGCGGTTATATTGAGAAGGTAAATCAAGCATTTTTTATTCGTGGCGAAGGGTTAATTTCTTCTTTTGAGGACATCAACAACATTGTTGTTAAGAATGAAAAAAATCTGCCAATTTATATAAAAGATGTTGCTACTGTTGGTTTTGGTAGCGCTACACGTTTTGGAGCAATCACAGGTAATGGCGAAGGAGAAAAAGTACTCGGACAAGTGATGATGCTTAAAGATGCCAACTCTAAAAAAGTTATTGATGCAGTAAAGGAACGTGTCGAACAAATTTCAAAGTCCCTACCTGAAGGCGTTTATATAAATGCGTTTCTTGACCGCAGCGAATTGATTGCTAAAACCACCTTCACCGTTTCTGAAAATCTAATTTTAGGTTGTTTGATTGTAATTTTCGTAGTAGTGTTATTACTCGGAAACTTTCGTTCGGGCCTTGTGGTAGCCTCGGTGATTCCATTGTGTTTACTTTTTGCTTTATCCCTAATGTACATTTTTGGTGTTGATGCAAACTTGATGAGTCTTGGAGCTATTGATTTTGGAATTATTATCGATGGTGCAGTGATTATTGTAGAGTTCATAGCTTTTCAGATAACCCAAAAGGCAGATGAGATTAACGCTTTCGCGAAAGCGGAACAACAATCATTAAAAGATAAAATCACATTCAAAGGAGCATCAAAAATGATGAACTCTGCGATTTTTGGGCAACTCATTATCTTAATCGTATTCATCCCAATTTTATCTTTATCCGGTGTAGAAGGTAAAATGTTCAAACCTATGGCTTTGACATTTAGTTTTGCATTAATCGGGGCAATGATATTATGTTTTACGTACGTTCCTGTAGCAGCATCTTTATTTCTAAAGCCGTCTAAACCGTCTGATAAGAACATATCTGTTAGGTTAATGAAATGGCTCAACAAAATGTATGCGCCAGTCATTGATTGGGCATTACAAAGTAAACGGTTAGTATTATTGATTGCAGGATTTTTATTAGCCTCATCCATTTATCTCTACTCCACAATGGGCGGCGAGTTTGTTCCTACTTTAGATGAAGGTGATTTCGTGATTCAGCCGGTACTTAAAACTGGAACATCTTTGAGTAATACGGTAAAAATCACTACAGAAATCGAAAAGATTTTGCTCAATGAGTTTCCAGAGGTAAAACAAGTAGTTACTCGTATTGGAGCTGCCGAAGTTCCTACAGACCCTATGTCTATGGAAGAAAGCGATGTGATTATTGTATTAAAACCGAAAAGCGAATGGGTTTCTGCCGCAAGCAAAGATGAGCTCGCGGACAAGTTTAAAGAAGCACTGGCGATTATTCCAGGAATGGAAGTAGAATTTACACAGCCTATAGAGATGCGTTTTAATGAGTTGATTACAGGTGTACGTGCAGATATCGCTATAAAGATTTTTGGTGATGACCTTGATATTCTGGCAAAAAAAGGAAATGAAATAGGTGCTTTAATTGAAAATGTTCCAGGAGCAGCAGACATCTCTGTAGAGAAGGTAGCTGGTCTACCAGAAATGAATATTAAGTTTAATAGAATGAAAATTGCTCGTTATGGCCTTAACATTCAAGATGTGAATGATATGGTTGCTATGGGATTTGCAGGTCGAAGTACGGGTAGTGTTTTTGAAGGAGAAAAGCGCTTTGACCTCGTAGTAAGACTGGACAAGAAAAAGCGTCAAGACATTGATAACTTGAAAAACCTCTATATCGATGTACCTAATGGCGGTAAAATCCCATTAAGTGAATTGGCAGATATAACTTATCAAAAAGGTGCAGCAAAAATATCACGGGATAATACAAGACGGAGGATAGTGGTAGGAATTAATGTGCGAAACCGAGATTTACAATCTGTTGTAGATGATGTGCAACAATTAATTAATGAAAAAGTAAAATTACCTGTAGGTTATACAATTACTTATGGTGGTCAATTTGAAAACTTGCAAAGTGCAAAAGCACGCTTAATGGTTGCAGTACCTATAGCGCTGCTATTGATTTTTGTATTGCTCTACTTTGCTTTTAAATCGGTAAAAGAAGCGCTAATGATCTACTCTGCAATTCCGCTCGCGGCAGTAGGTGGCGTATTTTTATTATGGATACGTGATTTGCCTTTTAGCATCTCGGCAGGTGTTGGTTTTATTGCTTTATTTGGGATTGCAGTATTGAACGGTATCGTTCTCATTGAGCATTTTAAAGAGCTTAAAAAAGAAGGAAACTTTGACTCTATGGAAGCACTCATTAAACAAGGTACAAAGGATAGATTACGTGCAGTGCTTTTAACAGCTATGGCAGCTGCACTAGGTTTCTTGCCGATGGCAATCTCCACCAACGCTGGTGCAGAAGTACAACGCCCACTAGCTACAGTTGTTATAGGCGGTTTAATTACTGCAACCATACTAACTTTAGTAGTGCTGCCAGTATTGTATGCCTATTTCAATAGTCCAAAAAAGGTAAAGACAAGTCCCTCAAACAAGAATATTGCAGGTCTAATTGTACTATTTCTTCTAGTTACTCTCAATGTAAACGCACAGGATACTCCTAAAAATCTTGATGCATTAATTCCGTTAGCTATTGAAAATAATGCAGGTCTTAGCGGTAATCGTTTAGAAGTAGATCAATCCAATGCGCTTGTAAATAGTGCATTCAGTTTTGATAAAACACAGGTTTATTACGAGTTTGACGAAAATAATTTGGCTTTAAATAATGAACCATTACGAGTATTTGGAATTCAGCAGGACTTTCGTTTTCCAACGGTTTATTTTTCTGAAAAGAAAGTGAATCAAGCTAATGTGGATGTGGTGACGAGTAGTTATGAAATTAAGAGAAAAACACTAAAGCGTAATGTAACAAGTGCCTATTACACGTATCAAATAGCTCAAGAAAAACAAAGCGTATTAAAAACGTTAGACAGCCTGTATTCAAGTTTTTCTAGCATTGCAGCGAGACGTTTTGAATTAGGTGAAACCAATTATTTAGAAAAGATAACTGCTGCTTCAAAGCAGAAGCAAATACATATTAAATATCTGGAAGCTCAACAAAATGTAGCCATAGCCTATGAAAGCTTAGTAAATGTCGTACAACCTAATGATACATTAGTAATAGCAAAAGAGTACATTCTAAAACTACCCCTAAATGCTCTTACTGTAGATACAAGTGTTGAGCTAGGCTTTTATAAAAATAGAATAGCGCTATTACAAGCACAACGTAATTTTGAGAAGCAGAAACTATTGCCAGATATAAGTCTTAACTATTTTCAAGGAACAAATTCAGGTCTTAATAATAGTTTGTATGGTTATCAAGTTGGCGTAAAGATTCCGTTATTATTTAGCGGTCAATCATCACGAATTAAAGCGTCTGGCATCGCAGAAGAGGTCGCCACGCAAGAATCTAATGAGTACAAAATCCAATTAGACTCAAAGTTTAATGCACTTAATATAAAACTAGATCAATTAAGTAATGCACTTGCCTATTATGAAGAAGAAGGAGCTGCATTATCTGATGAGATTTTGAAAACGGCTAAC
Organism: uncultured Kordia sp.; assembly: GCA_913054565.1. GTDB lineage: Bacteria > Bacteroidota > Bacteroidia > Flavobacteriales > Flavobacteriaceae. Next base: position 6,741 of record CAJXHW010000005.1, read on the forward strand.
GGAAGTTTCAGAAATGGAGAGATAGATTTTTATCAGTATATCCAGAGTATTGAAAGTGCTTTCGAGGTCAAACTAGAGTATCTCAACAAGCTCAATGAATACAATACTATCGTAATTGAAATCAATTACTTAACCCTATAAATTAAACATAATGCAACGTATACTATATAAAATAATCATCTTGAGTGTGATGCTCGCACTTTACAGTTGTGGCGATAATGATGCTAAAAAGGAACTAGCTGAAATACAAAATGAGACTATAGATGATAGAATTTTTGTTTCAAAGGCACAATTTGAACGCAGCAAAATGACACTAGGAATCATTGAAGAAAAATCATTTCCTGTAATCGTAAAAACTAGCGGAATGATAGACGTTCCACCAGAAAATCGAGCAGTTGTCAATGCAGCAATGGGCGGTTATATTAAAACCACACCTTTATTGATAGGAGATAAAGTGCGTAAAGGACAAGCACTAGTTACCATTGAAAATCCAGAATTTGTAAGCATCCAGCAAGAATATATGGAAGTTAATGAACAGCTTACCTACTTAAAATCTGAGTTTGAACGTCAGAAAACAATGAGAGCCGAGAATATTACTTCTCAAAAAAGTTTCTTGCAATCTGAAAGCACTTATAAAACTGCGATGGCTCGGTATAATGGCTTACGTAAACAATTACAAATGCTCAACATTTCGACAGCGAGTGTAGAGGCTGGAAACATCAGTTCCATCGTGACTATATATGCTCCTATTACGGGCAGTATCACTAAGGTTAATGTGACGAGAGGCACTTATGTTTCGCCAGCCACAGCTATTTTAGAAATTATAAATAATGACCATATTCATTTAGAATTATCGGTATTTGAAAAGGATATAATGAAACTTAAAAAAGGACAACGCATTGATTTCAAAATTCCTGAATCTTCAACAGAAACTTACAAAGCAGAAGTTCATTTAATAGGAACCGCCATTGAAGAAAATAGAACGATTAGGGTGCACGGACACATAGAAGACGAGTCTGGCGCAAATTTCTTAACAGGAATGTTTGTTGAAGCAGATATTGTTACGGAGTCCGCTTTCGCGAAAGCGTTACCAGAAACAGCAATCGTAGCATTTGAAGAGTCTTTTGTAGTATTAAAACTAGACGAGTCAACTAGTGATGGATATTTTTTCAAACAAGTTGAAGTAAACGTAGGAAGTTCTTACGAAGGAAATGCCGCATTAACTTCTTTAGATAATCTTACCGCAACAGACAAAGTATTAACCAGTGGCCCATTTAATCTCGTTGCAGATGAATAATCAAGAAATAGATTACATCAATCGCAGCGGTTAGTTACACTCAGCGATTTTAAGAATAACTTTTTTGGGAATGCTGGTAATTGTAAACACGGACTTGATTGGTTATCTATTTAATATTAATATGGGTTAATTATGATAAAGAGAATAGAAAAATACTGTACTGAATTATTATCAAATACTGAGATAAAAAAGCTGCCTTTTCATAATCTTGAACATACAAAAGAGGTAGTGCAAAATGTGAAATATTTATGTGCGGCAATGGATATTAATTTTGTGGAAACAGAATTATTAATAGTTGCAGCTTGGTTTCACGATACTGGTTTTTCAAAGGTTTATAATGGTCACGAAGCCGAAAGTAAACTGATTGCCACAACATTCTTAAAAGAGCAAAATGCAGATAAAAGTTTCATTGATGAAGTATGTAATTGTATAGATGCTACTAGAATGCCACAAAGCCCAACAGATAGATTATCTGAAATTCTTTGTGATGCCAGATATATTCCATATAAGTACGCCTCATTTCTTCTATAGAAAATTATTGCTTCGTCGAGAGTGGGAATTATTCTGTGATATCAAAACAACAAACAAAGAATGGCACTTATTGAATCAGAAATTCTTACAAGAACATCACTTTAGAAGTGATTATGGAAAGCAAACTCTAGAAATTGGTAAGCAAGAGAATCTTCATAAAGTTGAAAATATTTTAACCTATTTCAATGAATGCTAATTTTCCGCACACAAAATTCGATGATGCATATATGGCATTGTCTGAAAAATAGTATTCTTCTACAGAAGAATATTTAGAATGGTTAACTGAAAATTCAGAAAATTAGATTTTAAGATTTTGCCCAAAACTTTTTGATTGTGAGATAATTAGATTAATATCCTTATTCAAAAAGTTTGAACTCTGTCCCTTTGAGGTCACAACTTAATTTAAACAAAAACCTAACAATCAGATTGTTAGGTTTTTTTTCATTGACGGCTTATGTTGTTTTCTACTTGTTTACAACTAATCTAAAGCCTTCTCCGTGTATATTTAAAATCTCTACTTTCTCATCTTTCTTTAAGTACTTTCTCAACTTAGCTATATATACATCCATAGAGCGTGATGTAAAGTAATTATCGTCTCTCCAAATTTTTGTTAACGCTAATTCTCTTGGCATTAGATCATTTTCATGTAATGCTAACAAACGTAATAGTTCATTCTCTTTTGGCGACAGCTTCACTGGCTCTTCATCATTATGAGATAAAAATCGTAATTTAGAATTTAAATCAAAGCTTCCTATTTTAAATTCAAATGTTGCACTATCAGCAATAGAATCTTTAACCTTTCTTAGCATTATAGCATTAATTTTCATCAACAATACCTCAGAATCAAAAGGTTTGTTTAAATAATCATCTGCTCCTACTTTATAGCCTTTTAATACATCTTCCTTCATAGCTTTTGCCGTTAAGAAAATAATTGGCACTTCCTTATTACGTTCTCTAATTTCTTTAGCCAGCGTAAAACCATCTTTATAAGGCATCATTACATCAAGTATACACAAATGGTAGTTATCTTTCTTAAACTTTTCAAAGCCTTCCATACCGTTTTTGGCTAAGGTGACATCATAGTCATTTAATGACAGGTAATCTTTTAATACTGATCCAAAATTTGGATCATCTTCTACTAATAAAATTTTCTTCTGTGCTTGTTCCATATGTTATGATATTAACGGTAATTTAATTATAAAAGTGCTTCCTTGGCCTTTTTCACTCTCAACAAATATTTCCCCTTGATGATCATCAATAATTTGTTTTACGTAAGCTAGCCCTAAACCATGTCCTTTTACATTATGTACATTACCTGTATGTTCTCTATAAAATTTTTCAAATATTTTTTTCTGAACAGATTTTGACATCCCTGTTCCTTTATCAGTAATTTTTAATACAATAAAGTTTTTAACCACTTCTGTATACACATCTATTTCTGGTGCGTTTGGCGAATACTTAATAGCGTTATCTAATATATTAACAATAACATTAGTAAAGTGTGATTCATTTACCAAAACAGATGACATTTTTGCGTTTAAATGTGTTTTTACATACCCACCTCTATCTTCTACCATTAATTCAACATGAGGAATGGCATCTTCAATTAAGTCGTGTAATTCAAATGTTTCTTTCTTAATATCTAATTGTTTTTTCTCTAGTTTTGATATACGCAATACATTTTCTACTTGAGCATGCATGCGCTTATTCTCCTCACCTATCATCTCTAAATAGCGTTTTACTTTACTCCCGTCGTTCATTACCTTAGGATTTCTAATCGCATCTAGAGCCAAATTAATTGTAGCTATTGGTGTTTTAAATTCATGCGTCATATTATTAATGAAATCCGTTTTTATTTGGGATATTTTTCGCTGTTTTAACAATTGATATATCGCAAATGCTGACACTAATATTATTACTAATATAAACCCTATTGACAAAGCAACCATTGACAATATTGAGGAGAGTAAATATTTTTTCTTATTTGGAAATGTAATTCTTAAATTGAAATTTCCTTTAGAGTTCTCTTGAAAAATCCCTGTAGAATACTCTATGTTTTTTAGCAATTCATAACTTTCTGTATGTACAGAAGTTGCCAGATCATTACTATATACGGCAAATTCATAATCTAAATCTAAGCCTTTTGCATAGAGTTCTTGTGCTAAAATTAGGTTGATCTGATTTTTTGACAACCGTTTATGTATTGGTCTTTTATTAGCTAATAATTGATAAATTTCTTCTAATTGTAACTGATTGTATTCTGGCAATTGATTAACACGTTCAATACGTTCTTGAAGCGTTACTTTTGATTCATCTAGACCTAATTCATCAAAAAATGTGGTTTCACTATTACTAAAGTAGCGTTTAACAGTGATTGTGTCATTTTCAGGGTTTTCAAAAAAATCACTACTTGGTATTTTATGATTTAACTCAACAATACCACTTCTAAATATAAAGGTTTCGTTTGTTTTATCATCTTTTTGAACAACATTTAATTCAGAAATTACGGTCTGATCTGGTAATTGCCCTAAACTATCAATTAACTTTTGAAGTTTGAAAAAATAACTTTTACGCTCTTGCTTTTGAATCTTTTCAGAACTTGACGCAAGTATTTGTTTTACATTTAAAGCAAATTGCTCCTCTCTATTTTCAATAGACGTGTTAATCCAATAACTCTGCACAAAAATTATCCCAATTAGTGAGATGCTCATTAGAGTTACAAGTGAAACAAATAGCTTTTTATTCATTACTCAAAAATAGTTTTTTCAAAATGAGTATAAATAGACTTTAACCAAAACTTAACAGAAATGTTAAAGCAAAGAAGATTCCTGTATTTTATAAAGAATTTGATTGTGAATTTTAGCAACTTGTGCCTTGGCACTCTCAACGGTTATATTGTTGATAATAAAATTAGACCTGTCTATTTTATCATCGTCACTAGATTGATTCATAACCCGGTGTAATACTTGTTTTTTGCTTACTTTATCACGCAACATCACTCTTGAAATACGCTCTTCTAAAGGCGCTGTAACGGTTATTATCAAATCACAGTTTTCATAACTTCCAGACTCAAACAAAATAGCTGATTCTTTTATAACGTATGACGATTTTTGCGCTAATTTCCATTTATTAAAATCAGTAGCTACAACAGGGTGCACCAATTTGTTTAACTCATGTAATAATGCTTTATTTTTAAACACCTTTCTAGAAATATATGCCCTATCTAATTCATTTCCATGGTAAGCCTCTTCGCCAAGTAGTTCTTTTATTCCATCAACCAAATTTGCATTAGCAACCATTAACTTTTTAGCTTCTATATCAGACACATAAATTGGTACACCAAGTTCAAAAAACATTTTAGCCACTGTGGTTTTTCCACTTCCTATCCCTCCTGTTAACCCTATTATCATTTTTCTAATACTAAATAAGTTACTGACTTTTTTAACACTCTTGTTTTCACTACACCTTCAGGCACCTGTTCTATATAAATTGGTAGCGTATTAGTTTCATTTATGTCATTAACATCAACATACACACTAAAACCATCGGCTTTATATTTACTAAACTGTGATAAAGGCCCTTGAAATTGAACTTGTACAACTTTAGGAAAAATAGTAATTCGCTTACTAGTTAGCGCATTTTTAACTTTAACCCCCACAGAAAACTCCCCTTGTGTAAATTGCTCTATTTCATACGAATACCCAATTTCTTTCTCCTCAATTTCAAATCCTTTATTAGCATACTTTAAAGCTACTTGTCCTTTTATAGACTCAAAACTATTTTCAAAAACCAAACTATCCGTTTTTATATACGCAATACTATCTATAATTGCTTCTTCTCCATAAATATAAACAGAATCTTTTGTAAAGCCATATGACGTTATACCGTAACCTAGCTTAGGTACTACTTTAATCTTCGGAATAATTGGCACTTTTTTCTTTGAAACTGTTTTAACTTTAAAATGTATTGTTTTAGGTAATACACTTTTTACTGATATACTTTTTGAAAAAAGCTTATTTAATTCAGAATCATCTGCCTCCCAGACCCATATATTATGTATATTTTGTGTATCAATATTAAAACTTAAATCATCTAGTTTCTGGGTCATTAGTGAAAAGCCTGACCCTACAATTTTTACTTTTAAAACCGAATCTGTTTTTTTTACAAAAGTTCCATGGTCAAGATTTGTATAGGATAGTTGCACAATAACATTTCGTTCATAGTTTTTAGATAAGTTAATTAAAAACCAAATAGTTAGTGACACTAAAAATGCCAACAAAAACATTCTTGAACTCTTTTGTTTTATATATAGAAGGCCATTTTTATATCCCATTTAAATGCTTTTTGTTTGTATAAAACTAAATAATCTATTTGAAAAAAAGGTACGGAAAGGCGTCTTCTGGTTTTTTACCTAAAAGTGCTATTTTAAAAGTTGCTTCTAAAAAACCTAAACCATAACCAAAAAACTGTATAAATAGCGCTAAAACAGCCTGAAAACCAATTAATACACTTTTATTTTTTAAAGAGGCGTCCACTAAAATAACTCCAAGATATATCATTAACAAATAACTAACACCATGAAACCCTATCGCGGAGGCACTTACAGCAAAGAAAATAAAAAACACAAATGCTGTTGGAAACCAATAGGTTAGTTTTTTTGTATCTGGATGCCAATAGTTTAAAATTGGTCTGCATTTCCCAAATTTTTGAACTTGTTGGTAAAACTTTCGCCATGAAATTCGTCGTTTATGATATACAAAAGCATTAGAAATTAAACGGGTATCAAACCCTAATTTCCATAAGCGAATTGTTAAATCAGGGTCTTCTCCAGGGTGTATTTTACCAAAGCCTTTTGTTGCTTCAAAAGCTTTTTTAGACAAGCCCATGTTAAAACTTCTAGGTTGAAATTTATTTACACTTTTTTCACTTCCACGTATACCGCCTGTAGTTAAAAAAGAGGTCATTACATAATTAATTGCCTTTTGCAAATCAGTAAATGAATCATGTGCTGCATCCGGCCCGCCAAAACAATCAACAAAATCATGTTTTAGTGATTTGTCTACTTCAGATAAATAATGGTTTGGCAACACACAGTCAGAGTCTAAAATTAAAAAATAAGTTCCTTTAGCTCTATCCATTCCGTAATTACGAGAATCACCTGGCCCAGAGTTTTTTTTAGTGTAATAACTAATATTTAAATGGTTAAGATATTTACGAGTTATGTATTCTGATGGTTCCGTAGAGCCGTCTTCAACAATAACTACTTCAAATTTTTCTTGAAAATCCTGTTGTACTAAACTTGCTAGTAGCTCATCAATTTCCTCGGGTCTGTTATACACAGGAATTATAAAAGAATACGACACATTCATAGAACACAAATGTACTAAAATAAAAAAGCTCGTGTCATTAAACACGAGCTTTAGTTTTTAAATTATAAGAATGTATTAGTTACATTTTTATTGTTTTACAATTCTGAACGTTCCTTCAACATTGTTCACACTAGCTTTTATAAAGTAAATTCCAGTAGACAAGTCTGAAATATCCAAACTATAGTTTTGAGTATTTGGTTGTGCTGTTCTTACAACTTGACCTAACATAGAAACTATTTGAAGGTTTTCTATATTACTTTTAGCAGAAACATTTAATATGTTATTTGCTGGGTTAGGGTAGAATTTGAAGTTTTCTGATAACTGTAAATCTTCTATCCCTAAAACAGTTGCTGAAGTAATATCTATTGTAAGCGCTCCTTCTGTGCTATCAGTTGAACCACTCCAATACCCTACATTAACCCAGTATTGAGTTCCTGCTGTAACAGCCACTCCACTTAAGGTTTCTGTTCCTCCAGATCCAGCACTATCAACACTGACAACACAAGAAAATGCTCCACAAGAACCACTGTAAATAGCTACTTCATGATCCCAAAAACTCGTAGCGTCAACAACCACATCAACAGTACCATTAACATCAGGTGTAAATGTATACCACACCCCATCATTCATACCACCAGAGCATGCTGATACAAACCCTGAGTTATTAGTTGCTGCAGAAGCATCTTGTGAGTTGTTGTACGGTAAACTTCCTACAACAAACGCATCTGAACAAGCGTCATTTGCAGGTGGTGGTGGTGGTGTTCCTACACAAATATCAAAATTATTGTTCTGTACTCCTGTTCCATAACCGTAAACTCTTACATAGTAAGTAGTAGTAGCTGTTAAACCAGTTAAGTTTAACACATTAGGATCACTATCATCAAAAAACACTAATGAACCACATCCTCCAGAAGCATCATATACTCCCATAGCCATATCTGTACTTGTAGAAGTTCCTCCTCCTTGATTTATGATATTAGTTATGTTAATTCTATGTGCTGTCCCTGTAGCTACAAAACTAAACCACACATCTGTGTTTGGAGTTCCTACAACATCATCAGGTTGAGCAGAAGCTGTAGCACCAACTGTTGTACCTGCTGTTACTGTACTGCATGAATAATCAGCATTTACCGTTAACGGCACAGCATTAACACACTCATCATTTGCTGGTGGTAAGAAAAAATAAAAGTCAATTGAAATCCAATTTCCTAAACCTCCTGAACAGTCTGACTGAACGTATAGTGTATACTCAACTCCATCAACTAAATTTGACGCTGAGGCAGTTGTTACTGCCACGTTTCCAGAATCTATTGCTCCTGCAGTTCCTTGAGCTACTCCTTGAGGTTGAATTTCCCAATTATAAGCTGTTGCACCAGCTGAGGCATCCCAAGATAAGTCTGCTGAATCTGGAGCCGTAATATTACTTACCACTATATTAGCTACATCCGGGCAAGCTGGAGCTTCTATAAGGGTTACTACTATATTAGACCAATCTGCAGACGAACCAGACCATGACTGAATTAGTGTAATATCTAAAAAACCGTCTACCGATGGGTCATAACTACCACCTGGTATAGCTCCTTCAAATGTTATTGTTGTTGCACTTCCGCTATCAGCACTACCGGTAGTAGGCGAAAAGATATCTGTTGAACCAGCAGTAGTAGTAAATGTAAAATCAGCCTCACTAGCCCAAGCGTTGTTTGTACTTATCCAATCTGCAGTCACCACAAAATCAGAATATACTGCTCCAGGAGCACTTGCTCCATTTGCAACATCATTGATGTTTAAGGTTACATCTGTTCCATTGGTAACCCCAGTAGGACCCGCAACAGCTGGAAAGTCATATTGCGCAAGAGCTGACAAAGAGCTCATTACTGCAATAAATAAAAATGTAATTTTTTTCATAAATAAAATAATTTAATGTGTTAATATTTAAAATTTGTTCTATTTCGGGATGTGAGCAAAGTTACGACATATCAATACAGAAGTAAGAACATATTCGATAAAATGTTGTTTTAATCGATAAATAATACACATGTATATATTCTTGTATCTTTAATTTTATAACTAATCAAGCCCCTTCTTTATATTGTTATACGTTAAATTGTAAGTAAATTTTTTATTGCTATTTTAATGCCCTATTTTTGCTTTCAAGCTTTTACCCACATAATGAAAAAAATATTTTTTTTAACACTACTTATCTTTGCTACTTCATTACAAGCACAAGTAGCACGTAAATATTCAAATGAATTTTTAAATATAGGTGTTGACGCAGCCGCTTTTGGAATGTCAAACGCTGTAGTTGCAAGTAGTGCTGATGTCAATTCTGGGTATTGGAATCCTGCAGGATTACTAAAACTAAAAGGCAAACAAGTATCTTTAATGCACGCTAATTACTATGCAAACATAGCAAGTTATGATTATGGTGGTTTTGCCATGCCAATAGATGACTCTAGTGCCTTTGCGTTGTCTTTAATCCGTTTTGGAGTAGATGATATATTAGATACCACCAAATTAATTGATGCCAGCGGAAATATTAATTATGATAACATTAATTTATTTTCAACCGCAGATTATGCCGTAACCTTTTCTTATGCCAGAAATTTAGGTATTGAAAATTTACGTTTTGGAGCTAATGCTAAAATTATCAGACGTATTATTGGTGACTTTGCCAATTCATGGGGCTTTGGTTTTGACGCCGGATTACAGTATGATTACAAAAAGTGGACTTTTGGGGTAATGGCTAGAGATATTACAACCACATTTAACACATGGGACATAGATCAGGAAAAACTAGAAGATATTAAAAACGCCATGCCAGACGGTAATCAAGAAGCCCCTGAAGATACTGAAATTACAATTCCGAAAGTACAATTAGGAGTAGCCAGAACTTTTGAATTTAAAAACAAACTGACTCTATTAACTGAATTAGATTTTGACATCAGATTTGTAGAAACTAACGATGTTATTTCTTCTTCATTTGCGAGTATCACGCCTGCCTTAGGAATGCAGTTAGATTATAATAATTTGATTTTTTTAAGAAGTGGTGTTGGTAAATTTCAAAATATTGAACAATTAGGTGGCGGAGAAAAGTTAAATGTTCAACCAAACATTGGACTTGGTTTTCACTACAAAGGTATTTATGTTGATTACTCTTTAACCAACATTGGTAAAACAGATGAAGTATTCTATTCTAACATTTTTTCTTTAAAATTAGATTGGAGTATCTTTCAAAAAAAGTAATTTTTACCGATAGAAAATGATACCTAAAACACTACTCTTCTTTATTTTATTAGTGAGTCAACTTTCATTTTCTCAGCACATTACCTATTCAGATTCTGTTGAAATTAGTGTACTTACTTGTGGCCCGGGCGAGGAACTTTATAGTACTTTTGGGCATAGTGCTTTTAGAGTTAAAGATGATTATAATCATTTAGACGTAGTGTATAACTACGGAATGTTTGACTTTAATGCACCAAATTTTTACACCAATTTTGCTAAAGGCAAGTTGATTTATAAACTTGGTAGAAATAGGTTTTCTAATTTTTATGAGACATACTACTCTGAAAATAGAGCTGTTAGTGAACAGGTTTTAAATTTAAGCACTTTACAAAAAAGAAAATTAACCGCTTTTTTAGAACACAATGCACAACCTGAAAATGCATCCTATAAATATGATTTCTTTTATAATAATTGCGCTACTAAAATAAGATCAGTTTTAGAAGATGTATTTCCTAATCAGATTGTTTTTAAAGATGATCATATTACCACTGCATACACAATGAGGCAACTCATAAATAACAATGTGCCTTATAATACCTGGGGTAGTGTTGGTATTAATATAGCTTTAGGTTCTGTCATTGATGTTAAAGCCACTACTAATGAGTATCAGTTTTTACCAGAATACATTTATAAAGCGTTTAATAATGCGTCTATTAACAATAACCCACTAATCAAGGACAGTTCTATTCTATTGAAAAAAAACACTTCTAGAGCCCATACTTCAAACCTCATTTTGAGCCCTTTATTTATTTTCTTGGTAGCTTCATTCTTAATTTTATACATTACATATAAAGACTATAAAAACAAAAAACGTACAAAAGCATTAGATTTTATCTTATTATTTACATCAGGACTACTTGGTGTATTAGTATTGCTACTCTGGTTAGCAACAGATCATAACACAACCGCTAACAACTTAAATGTTCTAAGGGCATTTGCTCCAAACTTATTTGTTGCGTTTTTTATATTACGTAAGACAAAATTAAAATGGTTTGGTGATTATTTTGCTCTATTAGCCTCACTATTAGCATTACAAGCTGTTTTATGGAGCTTTAAAGTAGAAGAATTCTCATTAACAATGACTCCTTTATTTGCAAGCTTACTAATTAGATATTGTTATTTAAACTACTATTT
>CAJXHW010000006.1 GCA_913054565.1 uncultured Kordia sp.
ATATTGATAAATCACTTTGTTTTTTAGAATCAATGGATGTGTTTTTAGGACAAAGACTTCACTCTGTTATATTTTCTAGTACAGTATTTACACCTTTTCATGCTTTAGAGTATGAACCAAAGACTTGTGATTTTTTAAATACCTAAGGCTTGAATGATTATTTAACTAGAGTTGATGAACTAGATGTAAATGCTATATTTGATAAAATAAATGCATTGTATTCTCAAATAGAAAATGAACAACAAGTATTGTTTGATAAATTAACTACTGCTAAGGCAGAACAAAAGAAATGTATAGATATGTTTCTTTCTAAAGTATAATATAAATGAAAGTAACAATATTACACCCCTTTACGCCTCAAGCAGCTGGTGTGGTAGAAAAAAGTGTGCCAACGTATCATAGTCAACCTCATGTTTTGGCTATGAGGAATTTAATTTCCGAAGGGCATGAATGTTCTATGGAATACTTTACGCCTAAGTTGTTCAAATACAATTATGCAAATGATGCCTTAAATTGGACTTTTTTTCCTGTAGATCTAACATTAAATGGAGATCATAAGAAATGGAAAAAACAAACTTCAAAAGCATGTTTAAAATCATATAAAAAGCATACACCAGATGTAACAATAATTAATATGTCTGGGCATTCAAGCCCGTTTTCATATGAATTATCAAAAGTAATATTAGCAAGCGGTAAAAAATATATCGCCATGTTGGGAGGACAACATTATTCTGAAAATGAAAGAAATAAGGCGTATTATAAAAATGCGCATCACATATTGGTGCATACCCATATGCAAAAAAAGCAAATGGAGTCTATGGATCTATTTAAAGACAAAGATATTCGTGTTTTTCCTTTAGGAGTAGACTGTAATGTTTTTAAACCGTTAAAAAAAGAAAAAAACAAAGCTCCTAAGCTATTGTATGTTGGTAGGATTGTAGAATGGAAAAGAATACATTTAGCCATAGAGGCAGTAAAAGAGTTAATGAATTCTGGTTTTGAAAATGCTACTTTAGACATCATTGGACCTGTAAGTTCAGAAAAGTATTTATTAGCTTTAAAACAATTAGTCATTGATTTAAAGCTAGAAAATAATGTTTTTTTTCTTGGTCATAAAGAGCATTCAGAATTACCAACATATTTTCAAGAGGCAGACTTATTTACATTACCAAGTGATAAAGAAACTTTCGGTATGGTTATGATTGAGGCTATGGCTTGTGGTACGCCTGTTGCAGGTATTAATTGCCCAGGAGGTCCAGCAGATGTAATAACACATGGTGTTAATGGTGTGCTTACTTCTCCAGAAAAATATACAAAAGAAATTGTTAATTATTTTACAGATAGGCAACAGCAAAGCAAAATTTCTGAACAAGCAATATATAAAGCGGTAAGCGAATATAGTATTGAAGCTACTAGTGAAGTGTTAAAACAATCAGTAGAATCGGCATTATAAATATGAGTATGCCAAAATACACGGTAATAATATATACGCCGCAGGAGTTAAACCACTCGTCTTTTATTCAAACAGGGCTGTTCGAGTTAGAAAAGATGGGCTTTGTTGAGGTGAAAGTAAAATTAGATATTCATAAAAATTTAGGACGTTATATCGTTTCTGATGATAAGCATTGTAATGAAACTAAACAGGCATACCCTAAGGTGTCATTATATAAGTTAATTGATAATACTACTCAAAAAAACATTCTTTTTGCTACAGATTTATATGATTTTGCTAATCAGTTTTCTAAAGCTGCTTTAGAGAAATGTGATGTGGTGTTTAAACGAAACTATGAAACGGAATTTGTAGAAAAATTACCAACAATTCACCAAAAAAAACTAAGAAAATTAGGCTTGAGTTTTGGTGTGCATTCTAACCATAAGAGATATGATAAGTTGTTTTTTATAGGCTTAATGTTAAGTAATTTTAATGTAAATTATAAATGGGATCGATTTTTAATTAAACGAATCAACAATACCTACATTAAACAAAGGTCACATTGGAATTTTATAAGTACAACTAGAAAAATAAGCCGGTTTGAAAGCCTAAATAAAGGAACAGATAACACCATATTGTTTCAAACACGTTGTTTTTTACGTGAAGATCAACAAGATGTCATAAACATACACGAACAACGCCACCATATTATAAAGCTCTTACGCAAACATTTTTCAAACCAGTTTTTAGGAGGGTTTATACCATCAAAAATTGCTAATGAAAAATATGCTGATGCACTATCTAATGTGCCGTCAGAACCCGAACTATATTTAGATGCACTAAAAAAAGCAAAAATAGTAATCTATACCCGTGGTTTAGCAAATTCCCCTGCATGGAAAATGGCAGAATATTGCTCACAAGGAAAAATTATTATTGCTGAACGTCTTACTACAGAACTTCCTGTGCCTTTAGAACACGGTAAAGAGCTATTGTTTTTTGATACAGATGAAGAGCTTGTTGAAAATATAAAGTTAGTATTGACTGATGAATCTCTAGGAAATGATCTTTCTGTAAATGCGAGACGATATTTTGAAAAGCATATACATCCTGCTCAAAGTGTAAAACGTATTTTAGATATAATGATAACAAAATTAGATAATTAATTTGAACCCAATAATCATACATCACCGCTCTTCTCATCATGCTAAAAACTCTGGCTATGCACGTTTGTTAGACTTTATAGATGCAACTCAAATTCCTTCCGGAAAAAAAGTTTTGCCTTACAGAGTGGCAAAGTTGATTGGTGGTATTGTTAAACAGAATGCGGGACTATATGATACTACGAGTGTTTTAAAAGATGTAGAACTATATAAAACATTTAAAAAAAGCAAAAAGAAGCATACAGTTGTTCATTATTTAAACGCAGAAAGAGATGTTCGTTATACAATTAGTAAATCTAAAAACTATAAGGACACTTCTTTTTGTGCTACATTTCATAAACCTCAAGAAATATTAACAGCTACTATAACTGATAATCGTTATTTACGAAAATTAAACGGCGCTATTGCAGTAGGGGCCAATCAAGTAGATTTTTTAAAAAATTGGTTAGACATTGATAATGTACAATATATTCCACACGGCGTAGATAGCACTTTTTTCAAAGAAGATTACACAAAAAGAAAAGAAAACAACCTATTATTTGTAGGCCAGCATTTGCGTGATTTTGATGCATTAAATTATTGCATTCCTAAAATTGCTGAACGGGTTGAGAACTTTACTATACATATAGTATTAAGAAAAGATTTTAGTAAATATATTATTCCGCACCCATCAATATCAATTCATAGTGGAATTAATGATGTTCAATTAAAAGCGTTTTATCAGGAAGCAACGGCATTATTTTTACCTTTGAAAAACGTTACCGCCTGTAACTCAATTTTAGAAGCTATGGCATGTGGGGTACCTATAATTACTACAGCAGTAGGCGGTAATTTAGAGTATTTAAAAAATACTAGGAGCATATTAGCACCTATTAATGCGTATGATTCCTTAATTGAAAAAACTATAGACTTGTTAAAAGATGAGTCAAAAATTGAAAGAATGAGTAAAGCTTCATTAATGAGGTCTGCAGACTATGATTGGAGTGTTATATCAAAAAAGGTACTCTCTTTTTATGAAACATTAAATAATAATTATTAAGATGAGTGAAAAAGGATTTATATATATAGCTAATCGCCAAAAATTTATTGATGAGGCAATAATTTCTGCTCAATCATTAAAACGATTTAGTAATGAACCCATTTGTTTAATTTGTCCTAGGATATTAGTGCAGAATAACCTCGAAAAAGTTTTTGATGTTATAAAAACAGATGAAGAAATAGAAGAATATACGTACCTATCAAAAGTGATAGGTTTACAGTTAACGCCTTTTAAGAAAACTGTTTTTTTAGATTCAGATACTTTTATAACTGATAGTATATCTGAATTATTTGATATTTTAAATCTAGTAGATTTTGCAACAACAAATGAAGTGACGATGCATACTACTACTAAAATTGAATTAAAATATAAGCATATACTTCCAGAATTTAATAGTGGAGTTATTGTGTATAATTCAAATGAAGTAATGCAAAAGATATTTAATGATTGGTTCACAATTTGTCAATCTAACAATATAATTAATGACATGCCTGGATTAAGAGAAGCAGTAATAGATAATTTTAATGAGGTAAGGTTTTCAATATTACCAGATCAATACAATACACACGGTTTTAAATCAATGCTTATATTAAACAACAAAGTAAAGGTAATACATGAAAGGTTAGGGTATAAGTGGGGAGTAACAACACCACACTTTATGTCTTTTGAAAAAATGAATAAGTTTGCACTAAAAATCAACAAGCTAGAATATAAAAGATTATTTGTTCCAAAAGTTGGAATTATACCGTATAACTGGAGTCCTGCTAATATAATTTTATACGTTAAGCGGAAAATGGGGTTTAAAAGAGTTTCAAAAAGTAGATAAAATACTAATAAGTGAATAGTCTTAAGAAAATAATAATATTTGATGGTTCTTTTAAAACTACTACATTTATTAACAGACTTGTAAATGGGTTGGTTAATGAATATGATGTATATATAATGGGGTTTAATGAACAATTAAATTATAAGGTCCCAAAAGTACATTATGTGCCATTAGGATCAAATCAGAATTATTTTCGACTTGCCTATGTATCTTTAAAATATGCGTTTAAGACAAAAGAATTAAAACGTATAAATAAAGCATTTAGGCAATTAGTGCAAAGAGATAGAAAAGGGCTACAGGAACAAAATTTAGCAGTAGTACTTTCAAATATTCAACCAGATTTAATTCATTTACAATGGCTCTCTAACATTCAATTGTTTGAAAAGCATATAGCAGCTAATACTTACAAGTTTATATTAAGTCAACGAGGTTTTCACGTAAATATCCGACCATTTGTAAGTTCTGAAAACTTTAAATACTTACAAGAATGGTATCCGAAAATTGATGGATTTCATTCTGTTTCTAATGCCATTAAATTGGTGTCAGAAAAGATACATGCATCAGCAAATAAAATTGATCATGTGGTTTATACGGGAATTGATTTTGAGAAGTTACCTTCTAATAAGTCATTACCAACCACCAAAACATTAGAGATCATTTCTGTAGGTCGCGCCCATTGGATTAAAGGCTATAATAATGCCTTACAATCTTGTCAACTATTAAAAGAGCAGAACATAGACTTTAAGTACACCATTATTGGTGCAGCTGGAGATGAAGAGTTACAGTTTTTACGTCACGATTATGGTTTACAAAATGAAGTAGAACTATTAGGTCGCATGCCACAAAAAGACGTCTTTGAGTGCATGCAAAACGCACATGTACTAGTGGTGTCAAGTATAGCTGAAGGCGTGCCAAATGTAGTTGTAGAGGCCATGGGACTTGGTGTCCCGGTAATCAGCACGGCGTGTGGAGGTGTGGAAGAACTGATTGAAAATAATACCAACGGCTGGTTAGTACCAACCAGAAACCCAAAAGCACTTGCTGAGGCACTTATAAAATTCAATCAATTACCGAAAACGACAATTGAAGAAATCCGCACAACAGCACGCAAAAAAGTGGAAGCACAACATTCAGAAACAAAAATGATAGCAGATATGGAAAACTTATACAAAACTGTTATAAAAGCCAAAAGTTAGTTTATACCATCATTGCGAGTGTAGTGTAACGAAACGTTGCACTCTCTTTTTAAATATCAACACCTCCGGAACAACAATAACAACCGGCCTTTCGCTATGATCTCGTAAAAAATGCGGTGAAAATGCCGTAAAAGATGATGCTGTCTGAGCGCAGTGAGTTCATCAGATTTAGGCGTCGAACAAAATTTTTAGAGACTATAGCGTCAGCCTAGCGTTTTTGGGTTCTTTTTTGGGCGATGCAAAAAAGAATAGAGCCTTAAAATAAAACGGGTAGTCTCTATAAAAAATCAGTAGTCAACCAGGTTTTGAAATTGTTTTTTAAGCAATAATAACTAAGAGTATCAAAATTAACTCTGCATTAAATTATCGGCCTTTCGCTATGATCTCGTAAAAAATGCGATGAAAATGCCGTAAAAGATGATGCTGTCTGAGCGCAGTGAGTTCATCAGATTTAGGCGTCGAACAAAATTTTTAGAGACTATAGCGTCAGCCTAGCGTTTTTGGGTTCTTTTTTGGGCGATGCAAAAAAGAATAGAGCCTTAAAATAAAACGGGTAGTCTCTATAAAAAATCAGTAGTCAACCAGGTTTTGAAATTGTTTTTTAAGCAATAATAACTAACGGAGTGCGGCAATCTCATCAAATTAAATGCTTGTATAATGCGTACTGTCTTCTCAATGGTATCAAAAAAAAGGGGATGCCCAATGCATCCCCTTTAAATTAATAAGCCTCAAAAACCTTACAAAACATCTAAAATCTGTAAAGCATTATATGCCCCATTACGTAACGGATACTGCACCCCATTAACCTCTTGAAAAAATGCAATTTTCAATAAGTAAATAGATGTGCCAGTTCCAGTCGGTACCCCCAGGGGAGTTAAAGTTACAGGAGTAAGTACATAATTGATAGCAGTATTAAAAACAGCACTCAATTGCAAATCTTTAAGTGCTGTACTAAAATCCAAATTCAAAAACCCGCAACTCAAGCTCACGTGTGTAGCACCTTCTGGTAAACCTAAATTCTGAAGGGGGATAAAATCACTGATCACCACCTCACCAGTAGCTGTGTTCAAACTGTAGTCTGATAAAAGCACACTGCTTAACGGCGCTTGGGCATTAAAATCAAAGCCTGATAAAGCCTCTTGCCCTGTAGCTGTTGAAAGCCCTACCGATACCTGCCGTTGTCCGCGTACAGAACTGAGATCAGCATTTTTAACACGACTCATCACTTGTGTCAATCGTGGTGTAACACCGGAATCTTTGGCATCTGTCAGTAGGGGCAAAATTGCTTGTCGCAACAGTTTGCCGCTAGTGGCACAATGCCCAAATTCCGTCCCGTTTTCTCGAGTGCGAATAAACGCAGGATCATTTTTAATTCGTTGAGCACTAACACCACCTTTGGTGCGTACCAAATACCCCTCTTTGCCCTTGTAAAAGGTAAGACCGTCCAGGGTGCCTTCAATCTTAATAAAGCTGTTTAATTTAGCCATAATAGTATATGTTTTAGGAGTACAACAGAATTTTACAAAGTCTATATTGTAGAGCTATGCTAACACTCAATCTAATTAAGCAATTAGCTTAGGGATTTGAAATGAAATTCAGAAGCCTACTAAAAGTCTGTTGCACTCTTGGTTAATAAATATAAATCTGATAAAAACAGGACTCTAACTAATGTGTAGCGCGCACATGCATAGTACTCTACATGAATTAATGACACTGATATTAAAGAACTGTGATTCAGTCTTATAAACCTAAAACATATTGTGATACAAAGCAAGTACGCTATGTCGAGAAGTGCACATAAAGACCTGTTTTATCGTATTTTTCCAGAATGTCCCAAAATTTCTGAAAATGACCAAAAGTGCCGTTTTTTGCTGATAGAGTTTAATAAAACGGATGAAGATGATGTATAGCTAATGTATGGATAATGTATGCATACTGTATGAAAAAGGCATATGTAGATGTTAGAGAATATAAAAAATACAAGGAAGAGAGTATAGAACAGGCACGATTGTTGCTCCTGATAATTAAAGTCTAAAAAAATAAACACATACCGTTTGAAGAGGAGTAATTTTGAGTATTGGAAGCAAGGCAATTGGATAAGGAAAAGCATATAGCTTTAACCAAACAGAACCTTGTGAAATCAATCCAAAATGTTAAAACCCAACAAACACCATGAAGAGACTTTGCATCTATGCCAAAGATGTACAGATGATCACCGGAAAAGGTGAACGCTTTGCACGCAAAATAATAAAACAAATTAAACAGAAACTAGGGAAGAAACCCCACCAATTCGTATCGATAAAAGAGTTCTGTAACCATGTCGATTTGCAATACGAAGAAGTCTATTATACCATCAATAACAGAAAACCGCGATATTAGATGTAGCTAATAAAGTTGCTGTAAAGTTGTGCCAAGAAGTTGCATATGCTGTATTAAGAATATAAATCTTCAAAACTTCTCATCCTTTAGTGCGTATCACTTGTACTAAAGAGATTATATCAGTATGTTTGTTTCAGTTCATAATATTTTTTTTGAAGTACATAACCATAGCAATTGACGAGTAGTGACGCTGAAATGCATATGTGTTAAACTGTCAACTCGTAATGAAAACTATAAAAACCAATATAATCCCTGTCCAACCTACTTTTGCTAAAGTAAAAGCACCTCATGAATTAGATTATGAGGCAATTTGCATATTTGCTGCAACAGGGTTTTTTCTAGACCAAGACACCTATTGGAAAGATGAAAAAGTCTTACGTCCTGGCCATACCACCACTATAGATGATGAGGGGTATATAATAAATAGTACGCCTTGGTTCAAATGGCACTACTCACCAAGGAACATCGACTTAAATCAAGCAGTAACCGAGTTTACAAACCTATTTGAAACCATTGTTAAAGAACAAACACAAGGCAAGCAAGTCATTCTGCCGTTATCTGGTGGATTGGATAGCCGCTCACAAGCAGTGGCTTTAAAACAAGTCAAGGCTAAGGTATGTAGTTACAGTTATTCCTATCAAAATGGTTATGACGAAGCAGGGATATCTCAAAAAATTGCTAAATGTTTAGATATACCATTTATAAAATATACAATCCCAAAAGGCTACCTATGGAGTAAAATTGAACAACTGGCTACAATCAATGGCTGTTATTCAGAGTTTACCCACCCTCGTCAAATGGCAGTAGCAGATGAACTTGGGCAACTTGGTGAGCTGTTTTCTTTAGGGCACTGGGGAGATGTGCTATTCGATGCTGATGAACTGCCTGATGAAGCTAATGAAAACAGTATAGCCTATCTTAAAAAGAAAATTATTAAAAAAGGAGGATTAGCCTTAGCGAACTCACTTTGGAATAATTGGCAGTTAGAAGGTGATTTTGAAACCTATTTAGAAAAGAGATTGCTAATACTCTGGCAAGCTATAGACATACAACAGAAGAGTGCTAAATTAAGAGCTTTTAAAAGTCTGTATTGGGCGCCTCGTTGGACCTCGGTTAATTTGGCTGTGTTTGAAAATGAACAACCTGTAACGTTACCTTATTACGACGATCGCATGTGTGAGTTCATTTGTACTGTGCCGGAAGCCCTGTTAGCCAACAGACAAATTCAAATAGAATACATCAAAAAGCGTAATCCTAAAGTAGCTAAAATAGTATGGCAAGATAAGCGCCCGTTTAATTTGTACAATTACCATAGGCATAAGTTTCCTTATAATTTCCCATATAGAGTCATTACTAAACTACAACGGGTCATCAATGGAATGTTGAAAGCACCACATGTACAACGCAATTGGGAATTGCAATTTTTAGGACAAAATAATGATGACATGTTGAAGTCGTACCTATACAATTCTGAACTCACAAGTTTAGTGTCTAAAGGGCTAGTCAATCACTACTATCAAGCATTTAAAAACAAAGATCAGGTTGTTTTTTCACATCCTCTTAGTATATTATTAACCTTATCACTTTGGTGTAAAAAATAATGGGTAAAAAAAGACGCATATTATTCACAATTCCAAATTTCAAAACAGCTGGTAGTCAATATGTATTATTGTCTATTGTAAGAAACCTTGAAGCTAATGAATATGACATTTATGTTGGGGTTGAAAAATTTCCAGAGTGTATCCCAGAAGATATTCCAAAAAATAGAAGATTACACATACGTCAAAATAATGAACTGATTGAAGGTGTACGCTTATTTCGTAAACTACTAAAGACTAATAAGATTGACATAGTACATTCATGGGATTATAAATCAAATTACAGTGAAGCATTGGCTTGTCGACTTACTGGGGTACCGTATGTATTTACTAAAAAAAATAACGCTTGGTCAAAACGATGGTTCTTAAAAAGTATATTAGCTAAGCATATAGCTTATGATAACCCGCAAATGAAAACACGATTTTTTAAGAGTTGGTGTTTTAAAAATAAAATTAGTTTCATACCCCACGGTGTAAATTTGAATTACTTTAAACAAATGCCTAAAGTATCTCACGTAGGGTTTAGTGTAGGTAATATTAATACCAATAAAAATCAAAAGATTTTACTTGAAGCATTAGTAAATTTGCCTGATATGGTTCAAGTGCATTTGTATGGTAATGAAGATGTAAATTACAGAGGTCAGTTAAATACATTTATTCATACACATAACCTAGAGTCCAGAGTACACTTCCATGGCTATGTAAATAATAATGATTTATCTAACATATATAAATGTCACGATGTGTTTGTATTACCTTCGCTTAATGAAGGTTTTCCAGTGTGTTTGTTAGAGGCTATGGCTTGTGGTTTACCTGTATTGAGTTCAGACTCTGGAGGTGGCGCAGCATATATGTTACAACAAACCAATGGTGGTGAGTTATTTGATATAAAATCCACACAAGAATTGGTTAGCATAATTAAGAAGTTAATGAATGATAAAGGTGTTTATGAAAAATATCAGGATAATGCAGTAAAAAATGTAAGAATACATTTTTCAGTTGAACAAGAAATTGAAGCGTATAATTCCCTTTACCTAAGGCTTAATGAAAATAATCAATGAAAATAGGACTCATACTTGCAAATCCACCTGGCTATTCTGAAACCTTTTTTAATTCAAAAATTAATGGTTTACAAGAAAATGGGGCTAATGTAACGGTGTTTGCTCAAACGTCTAATGAAGAGTTCAAGCTATGTCCTGTAAAGACGGCTCCAAAAGTATATGCCAATCCCATAAAACAGCTAATAGCAATGGGGGTAGTCTATTTAGCCTTATTACCACAACTCAGACGAATACTACGCTACATAGCTTTAGAACGTCAAGAGAAAACAGCATGGCGTCTAGTATTCAAACGCATATATTTAAATGCCCATTTACTCAAAGCAGATGCAGACTGGTTGCATTTTGGTTTCGCTACTCAAGCTTTGGGCAGTGAGACTGTGGCTAAGGCTATAGGGGCTAAAATGGCAGTGAGTTTTAGGGGGTTTGATGTTAATGTATACCCTATAAAGTACCCTGGTTGTTATGATGCACTTTGGAATCAGGTCGATAAAGTGCATAGCATATCAGATGATTTATTGCATAAAGCTCATGCTTTAGGACTAGATAAAACAACCCCTAATAGAATCATAACACCTGCAGTAAACTTGAAAAGTTTGAGTGAAATTTCTAATAAAAAAAGTAAAAACAAAGTCTTACAGATTGTAACTATTGCACGTTTACATTGGGTGAAAGGCATTGATTTACTGATTGAAACTGCAGGTCTATTAAAACAAAAGGATGTTGAGTTTAATTGGACAGTTGTAGGTGATGGCGATCAAAAATCATCAGAGCGTTATCGTTATCATATTTACGAAAAAGGACTGCAAAATGAAGTGACTCTTAAAGGACAACAGTCACATTCAAGTACATTACAACAGTTAAGTGATGCAGATGTGTATGTGCAAACTAGTTTGAATGAGGGGTTTTGTAATGCTGTGCTCGAAGCACAAGCTTTAGGGAAATTATGTATTGCAACTGATGTTGGTGGAGTGCCAGAAAATATTGTGGATGGCAAAACGGGCTGGGTAGTTCCTAAAAATAATGTAGACAAACTAGCAGATAAGATAGTAGAGGTTGTGTCATTGTCAGATGCAGAGAAAGTAAAAATAAGTACAGCAGCTAGAAGCAGAGTAGCCGAAGAGTTTACTGTTGAAAAACAGCAACAACAATTTGTAAAGTTTTATTCAGAGGCATAAGTTTGTTAATCATGGAAAAAATAAAACTATATTATCCATACAATCACTATAATAAGGAGTACAGGTCGCATGTGTTCCCCTTATTAAAACCCTTTTTTAAACCTAAAGAGTTTACAGATCAACAACGCATAAAACTATATGGGGTATCAGAACAAGACTTTAGTTTTGTAAATGAACTTGAACATGCAACAGCGGTTATTTTACCAATGTCATGGGAGTACTACCTAATAACCAAACAAATTGATAAAGCCAAGAACCTCATAGAAATGTCTGCACAACACAACAAAAAGGTAATATTAGTATCTGTTGGTGACTATGGCTCAGTAATTCCTAAATACGATAATGTTGAGGTGTTAAGAACAAGTGGAGATCACCTCAAACTTGAAAGTAACAATCATGGAATTCCAGTATTTATTGAAGACCCGATGCCACGCATCTACGGAAAAAATGAGATGAGTTCAAATTATGCCGTGCAACCAATAATAGGGTTCTGTGGACAAACCAATGCGGATATCACCAATGCTATAAAAGAAACAGTCAAAGTTGCTCTAAGAAACATAGCTTACTATGTGGGTGTTAACACAAATGCACCTCAAAAAATACAGTCAACAACATACAATAGAAGCAAGACTTTAACTGTAATTAAGAAATCAAAAAGACTGACAGCTAATATTATTGAGCGTAAACAGTATAGAGCTGGAGCGTGCAAAGAAACTGATCGTAAAAAAACAGAATTGGAGTTTTATGATAATATTGTGGGGTCTAATTATATAATTTGCATTAGAGGAGCAGGTAATTTTTCCGTACGTTTGTATGAAACCTTAGCAATGGGTAGAATACCTGTGTTTATTAATACAGATTGTTTAGTGCCGTTACCAGACCTAATTGATTGGAAAAAACATATGGTGTGGGTTGAATTTGATCAACTACATAAACTTGAAGAAAAGATTATTGAGTTTCATAACAAGTTTACTGAAGAAGAATTCAAACAACTGCAATATGCAAACAGAGTACTTTGGAAAGATAAACTGACTTTAAAAGGTTTTTTTACATCATATTTAACAACAAGAAGGACGTAATCAGTGTTATTTAATTTTTTAAAATACATACAACCCACAAACTATTTTGCCCTATATAATAATCAAGGGCAATCAGTATGTCCTGTCATAGAAACACTCCCAAACAGCATATTGCAACAGTTAGTGCCAGATACTACATATATTAGTGAGCAAGCCAAACAATATGACCTCTCTTGGCAGGCCATTCAAAAAGGATATATTGGCAATGCACCGTGTTATACACAAACAAAAGCACTTCCTTTAACAGATGAATATGTGTTTATTAGAAAATATTTCAACCCACTTTGGGCAACTTATATTCTATGCATAAGGGTGTTGAGTTTTAAAAATCCGTATAAAGAAATTAGAGCTTGGTATAAGAGCAGAGGTGTACAACGAAGCGCTTACTTAAAACACCCCATAACCGTTAAACAATGGGATAATTTTGAATCACCACTTTTAAAAGCACAGCCAAAAGTGAGTGTAGTAATCCCTACTTTAAATAGGTATGAGTATCTTAAAGATGTCATGCACGATTTAGAACAGCAAGACTATACTAATTTTGAGGTGATTGTAGTAGACCAATCGGAACCCTTTCAAGAGGAGTTTTATGCGAAGTTTAAATTAGATATTAATCTGATACATCAAGAAGAAAAAGCCTTATGGTTGGCGAGAAATACTGCTGTCAAACAATCTAAAGGAGATTTGTTGTTACTTTTTGATGATGACAGTAGAATTGATATAGATTGGATTAGTAACCATGTCAAATGTTTAGACTTCTTTAATGCAGAAGTGTCATCTGGTGTATCGATTTCTGTTGTAGGAGCTGAGGTGCCAGAAAATTATGCGTTTTTCAGACGATCTGATCAAATAGATACTGGTAATGTACTCATTAAAAAAGAGGTCTTTAAATCGATAGGCTTATTTGATAGGCAGTTTGAAAAGCAACGCATGGGTGACGGAGAATTTGGACTGAGAGCGCATATACATGGCATGTTAAATGTTTCAAATCCTTACGCGAAACGCCTACATTTAAAAGTTGGAACCGGAGGCTTAAGACAAATGGGAAGTTGGGACGGTTTTAGACCCAAAAAATGGTTCGGACCACGACCTGTACCATCGGTGGTGTATTTATATAGAAACTATTTCGGAAATCACAGAACTCGATTAGCTTTGTTAAAAACGGTGCCGCCGTCCATCATGCCATACCGATATAAAGCAAATAAAAAACTAATGCTTTTAGGTGGTATAGTTTCAGTAGTCATTTTGCCACTAATTATGATTCAGGTGCTTAAGTCGTGGACTTTAGCAAGTAAAAAATTAAAACAAGGGGCATTAATTGATAAATTGTAATGGACTAATTTAGAGATGAGACAACTTAACTACTTCACATATGATGTCAAGCGCATGCTCGGTAAACACAAGATACGCATTCTGTATGTTTGGTTAAGCAGGTCGTTTTGGGGAATCTTATTATACCGAATAGAGCGAAGCTTGTTTCTAATCTTTGGAAAATGGTATAGCTATTTTAGGGTGCCGTTTGTACCATTAATTAATCTCATACAAGCCTATTCTAATATTGATATTCACTACAAAGCAGTTATAAAAGGCGGTATTTCTATTTTACATCCATCCGTAGGTATCGTAATTTCTGGTCAGAGTAGTATAGGCAAAAATATAACGCTTACCGGTGGGAATGTAATTGGTGTGCATAAAAAATGTGAGCCTGGAACATTTGTAATAGGTGATGGTTGTACTTTAGGGGCAAATGCTACAATTATTGGGCCGTTAAAGCTTGGAGATAAGATTACAGTAGGTGCAGCTGCATGTGTAGTAAAGGATTGTTTAAAAAAGCAGACAGTACTAATGGGTGTGCCAGCAAAACCAAAGGACGAGATATAATATGAAAATAATACAAGTCATAGATAAACTAGCAGTTGGAGGCGCAGAACGTGTAGCTGTAGATTTATCGGTATTACTTTCACAAAATAAGGAGGTATCTGTCGCTTTTCTATGTTTGCTTGAACCGTCAATTCTTGACAAAGAGTTATTGGAGGCAAACATACCGGTTAATTATTTAAAACGACAAAATAAATACAACCCGTTTACAGTATATAAACTGTATAAAATTCTTAACAACTATGACATCGTTCATGTGCATTCTCGTCATGTGTTACGCTATGTTGGTTTGTTGTTATTTCCAATGTTTAAAAGAAAGTTTAAACTTGTTTTTCATGATCATTATGGTCAAATAGATACCGATACTTCTGTGTCAAAATATGTAAAGTTCTGTATAAAAAAATCAGCTGCTTATATAGGTGTGAGCAAGTCTTTAACTACATGGGCGGTTAAAAATCAGCTGAATGCAAAGGTAACTTTGTTAAGTAATATTGTAAGGTTACAAAAGGAGCAGATATTGAAGACGTCAAAAGGAACTCTTGTAGCCATTGGTAATTTTAGACCTCAGAAAAATTATGAGTTTTTATGCCATTTATTATCGGCGTTACCAGAGCATATCACACTAGATATCTATGGGAATAGTGTAGATAATGAGTATTATACTAAAATAGTAGACCTAGTGACAGAACTAAATATAACGTCACGTGTAAACATTATAGTTGGAGAGAATTCACCGCAAAAGTTACTTTGTAATTACAAATTGGCTGTACATTGTGCAGAGTCAGAAACCGGCCCTCTTGTTGCTATTGAATATTTATCGCAAGAATTGCCAGTTATCATGTATCAAACTGGTGAAGTAGCTGAAACAATATCAGCATACTCTTCAGAATTGCTAATGAATGATTTTGAGATTTCCAATTGGGTCTCAATGATAGAACTGTTATTAACTGACAATTCAAAACGAGTTGCTTTTAGTAAATTGGGAAAGAAAATATATGAAGAGCAATATTCAGAAGAAAATTACACTCAAAAATGTCTAGATATATACCAACATATTCTAAACTCTTAGTGGTTTCAGACACGAGTATGTGTCAAGATAAAGATAACCAATATGCATTTGGCCCTGTTGTAAAAGAGCTAGAGGCTTTAACGACTTTTAAAACAATTGTTTGGATAGGGTTTAACCGAGGAGGTATTGGACAAAATAAGTCTTTAGTACAACTAAAAAAAGGAAACATCAAGTTGATTTTACTGCCTTCAAGTGGAGGGCATAATGTTTTACATAAGGCCTTTGTTCTGTTGTTATATCCTTTATATTGTTTTGTTATTTTAAAAGAAGTACTATCATCAAAATACATACATGTAAGAGCGCCTTCAAATCCAGCTGTAATAACAATGGTTTTATCGTGGTGTTTTCCGACCAAGAAATTTTGGTTTAAATATGCAGGAAATTGGGTAGGGGAAGCGTCTTGGTTTTACAAATGTCAACGGAAGTTGCTAAAGTATCTAGGAGCAAATTCTAAAGTAACTGTAAATGGCAATTGGGAAAATCAGTCCAAACACATTCTTGCCTTTGAAAATCCATGTTTAAATCAAACGGATAGAATTAACGGTCAGCACATATGTGAACAAAAGAAGATGTCTGATAAAATAAATTACTGCTTTGTAGGCGGAATGAATACCAATAAAGGAGTCGATAAAATTATCGAGGTGTTAGAGACGATGGCTAAAAATGACAAATTTGGGACGTTCCATATAGTTGGTGGAGGAGAGCTGCTTGAGCCATTACAACTTAAGGCAAAGACATTTTCTCATAAAGTTGTATTTCATGGGTTTTTAGCTAAAGATGACATATGTGAAGTTTACGAAAAATGCCATTATATTGTTCTGCCATCAAAAAGTGAAGGGTTTCCTAAAGTTATAGGAGAAGCAATGAACTATGGCTGTGTGCCAATTGTTTCTGATATTTCATGTATAGGGCAGTATGTACAACATAACACAAACGGCTTGTTAATTCATCCAATAACCACACAACAATTACAAGAGCAATTAATGACGTCACTGTTTATAGAACAAAAACAGTTTAAAACAATGATGATGTACAATTATAATCTAGCAGAAAAATTTACATATGAATATTACGAAGAGAGAATAGTTAACGATATTTTTAATTAGAATTTGTTTACTTTTGAAAAATATGAGTCAACTCAAAAATAATAATAAAGAATTGTTATTGATTGCACTACATGCTCTAATCGGGTTTGTAGTGTTTTTATTTAGACCAAGTTCGGTAGTTATTAATTTATTAATGATGGCTATTTTGTTTGTATATATATTCAAATCAAAGCATAAAACATTTGCTATATTAGTGTCTTGTGCATATGTTTCCTCTAGCGATGTGTTTTTTAGAATGACCAAAGGGTTAGTGTTTTATGAGTTACATAAATACCTACTTATAGCTTTTGTAATCATTGGCTTTTGTTATGAATTGCATAAAACAAAAGGTGGAGTATATGTTATATACATGCTTCTGCTGTTATTTGGTATAGCTTTTACAGATTATAATATAGTAGAAAGTGCAAGGAAAATGATAGCGTTTAATTTAGGGGGGCCAATATCCTTAGGAATGGTTGCTTTGTATTGTTAT
>CAJXHW010000007.1 GCA_913054565.1 uncultured Kordia sp.
GTATTAATTAGTTTAATAGGGCTACAATCATGTACAAGTGTTAAAAAATCAGAGGTGATGAAAGAAACATTTTGGGTAAGTGGTAAAAAAACACAATGTGATGCTGGTGCAGGAAAAATGATGTGTTTAAATATTTCTAAAACAACTAATTTAAACAATGCCAAATGGCAAAATTTTTATTCGCCAATAGAAGGGTTTACTTTTGAAGAAGGTGTTTATCAAAATATTGAAGTAAACGTTGAAAAACTAGATAAGGAAAAGACCCCAGCTGATGCATCGTCACTAAAATACACGTTAATTAAAGTGTTAGCTACCAAAAAAGACAATACTGTTTTGTTAAACGGAAACTGGGTGCTTACACGATTGAATAATGGACCATTAAACAAAATGGTTACTGTGCCAACTATGAGAATTGATATGTCACAAAAAAGAATAAGTGGTAATGCAGGGTGTAATAATTATTCAGTATCAATAAACAATATCAACTCACAATCTATTGATTTAGGTGTGGCTGCAATGACTAAAAAAATGTGTGTAAATAAAACTATTGAGGTTGAATATGGTAAAGCATTAGGTATGGTTAAAGCATATAGCCTTACTGAGTCTGGCTTGGTGTTTTATAGCCAATCTGGCGAAGAAATACTGGCTTACATCAAAAATAATTCAACTGAAGCTAATATGAATATTCACGATGTTTGGGTAACAGTAGCTATTGAAGGCAATCCAATTAACCGTATGGTTACCGCACCTCGTTTAGAAATTAACTTAACTAAAATGCAAGTTATGGGTAATGATGGTTGTAATAATTTTAGTGGAAATATCAAAAACATCGATAACAACACTATTAATTTTGCAACTATTGTTAGTACAAAAAAATCTTGTAGAAATATGGAAACTGCAAACCGATTTAATAAAGCATTAATCGCATCGGCGTCTTATAAAATAGAAAATGGAGTATTGATGTTTTTTGATAGGAACGGAAATGAAGCTCTCAAATTACAAAAAACAGATTAAATAAATTTAATTAAAAAGATAAATGTTCAAGTTGAACCTTGATAGTTTTTATCTAAAAAATTAACGCACTATGAAATCATTACAATTAATCACAACAATTCTCTGTTTGACACTTTTTGTGTCTTGTAAAAATCAAGAAAACAAGTCAACTGCACAGCTACCAAGTTACCCAGTGGTAGAGGTAGATCAAAAAGACATTAACACCTATTATATTATGCCTGCAAACATAGCTGGTATTAATAACAACCAGGTGCGCCCGAAAATATCAGGATATATTAAAGAAGTTTTGGTAGATGAAGGGCAGCGTGTTAAAAAAGGGCAATTGCTTTTTAAATTAGAAACCAACATACAAGACCAAAACGCATCTGCTGCCAGACAGCAAATCACGTCTGCTAGTGCCAATATTGAAGCTGCAAAAGCACAAGTAAAAGCAGCACAAGTTGAGGTAGATAAATTGGTGCCACTAGTGGAAAAAAATATTATTAGTCATGTGCAATTAGAAACTGCTAGAGCAAATTTACTTAAAGCCAAAGGCGGTTTAAGCCAAGCAGAAGCTGGTCGTTCTTCTGCACAAGCAAGTTACCAAGCGGTGAATGAAAATATTAAATTTGCAAATATTACCAGTCCTATAGACGGTGTCTTGGGTAAGTTTAATTATCGTGCAGGAGCCTTGGTAAGTCCGCAAGATCCAACACCGATCACAACGGTTTCAGATGTGAGTGAGATTTACGCTTATTTTACTGTAAACGAAAGGCAATACATTTACTTCTTCCAAAATTTCCCTGGCACTACTTTAGAAGAAAAAATAGGTCTCGTACCACCTATCGAATTAGAATTAGCAAACGGTACCATCTACGACGAAAAAGGAAAGCTAGAAACCTCTACAGGTGTTATGGACCCTAATACTGGTACTATGCAATTTCGTGTGAAATTTGAAAATAAAAACGGACTATTAACAAACGGAAGTACAGGTAAAGTTAGAGTGCCAAGAACATACAAAAACGCGTTAATTATTCCCGAATCAGCAACATATGAGCAACAAGGACTTGTGTATGCATACAAAGTAAAAGGTGATAGTGTTGTAACAATTGTAGTTGAACCGAAAGATAGAGTTAATAACTTATTAGTTGTAGAAAAAGGAATAGAAAAAGGTGACAAAGTAGTAGCTAAAGGTATTGCAGGATTAAAAAATGGTGTTAAAATAAAACCAAGTATAGTGAGTATGGATTCTATTATAAGTATTCATACCGTGCAATAAAAGAGTACAAGATTACATTTTAAATTATTAAAAATGATAAAGTTATTTATAAACCGTCCTGTATTATCCACTGTAATTTCCATATTTATAGTGCTTTTAGGAATTATAGGAATTGAAGTTCTTCCTGTAACGCAATACCCAGATATTGCACCACCAACTATTAATATCAAGGCTACATACACAGGTGCAGATGCTGAAACCGTACTGCAAAGTGTAATTGTACCTATTGAAGAGCAGGTAAATGGTGTTGAAGGTATGACCTACATAAGCTCTACTGCAGATAATAATGGTGGTGCTAATATAAATGTGTATTTTGATGAGAGTGTAGACCCAGATATTGCCGCGGTAAACGTGCAAAATCGTGTGGCCAGAGCAACACCATTATTACCTTCAGAAGTAACACGATTAGGTGTTGTAACTCAAAAACGACAAACGAGTGCGTTAATGTTTGCGACGTTTTATTCAGAAAATGAAGTTTATGATGATGTATTCATCCAGAATTTCATGAATATTAACGTTATACCAGAAGTTAAACGTATTTCTGGTGTAAGTGATGCATCAGTTTTTGGATTGCGAGATTATTCAATGCGTGTTTGGTTAGATCCTCAAAAATTGTCAAATTTTAACATAATCCCTCAAGATGTTATTAACGCCATTAACGAGCAAAGCAGACAGGCAGCGCCTGGGCAAATAGGAGCCAATAGTGGTGAAGCTTTTCAATATGTTATTAAATATTCGGGTAAGTATAATGATGTTAAACAATATGAAGACATTATTATAAAATCAGGGAATGACGGCCAATTACTTCGATTAAAAGATATTGCTAAAATAGAGTTGTCAGCATTTTCTTATGCACTAAAAGGTGAAACTAAAGCGAACCCTTCTTTATCTATGGCAGTGTATCAAACACCTGGGTCTAATGCGCAAGTGATTATAGAAAATATTCAAACTTATTTAAAAGAAAGCCAAGAAATTTTTCCGGAAGGAATAAAGTATACAATCAATTACGACACTAATGAATTCCTTTCGGCGTCTATGGATAGTGTAATTGCAACCCTATTAGAAGCATTTCTGTTGGTTTTCTTAGTTGTGTTTATTTTTCTTCAAGATTTCCGTTCGACATTAATTCCTGCTATAGCAGTTCCTGTGTCCATTGTTGGGACGTTTTTCTTCTTAAATCTCTTCGGGTTTTCAATTAACCTACTAACCTTATTTGCTCTTGTTTTAGCAATTGGTATTGTTGTAGATGATGCTATTGTAGTAGTAGAAGCAGTTCATGCCGAAATGGAAAAAACAGAAAACAAAGGCAGAACGGTTAAAGAGGTAACCAATAGGGCAATGGATGGTATTTCTGGAGCAATAATATCTATTACGTTAGTTATGATGGCGGTGTTTATTCCTGTTACGTTCATCTCAGGTCCATCTGGGGTATTTTACAAACAGTTTGGATTAACATTAGTATTTGCAATAGCTATTTCAGCAGTAAACGCCTTGACTTTAAGTCCGATGCTTTCCGCTTTATTGTTAAAACCACATCATGATAGTGAACTAGACAAGAAAAACTTCTTACAGCGTTTTTATGCAGCATTTAACGCATCATTTACAAATATGACCAATCGTTATGGTAAGGCAGTAGATTTCCTTATCAAAAGTAAATGGATTGCGTTAGGAATAATAGTACTTTCAGTATTTGCTATAGGGTGGATTAGTAAGGAAACACCAACAGGTTTTGTGCCAAATGAAGATCGTAAAATCATTTTTGCAGATATTAGTTTACCGCCAGGAAGTTCGTTTGATAGAACCTACGAAGTACTCCAAACACTTAATGAAAAATCAATGCAAATTGAGGGTGTTGAACAAATGAGTTTTGTTGCTGGTAATAGTTTAATTAGTGGAGCGGGTAGTAATTTCGGATTAGCATTTTTAAAATTAGATGATTGGGAGGAGCGAACAGAGGAGAACGTTTCTATTGAAGCTATAACAGCACAATTATTTCAACTAGGCGCTACTATTCCAGATGCAAAAATACTATTCTTTAGTCCGCCAAGTGTTCCAGGTTTTGGTATTAGTTCAGGTTTTGAAGCACAACTTTTAGATAAGTCAGGGGGAAAAATTAAGGAGTTGGACAATGTGAAAAATAAGTTTTTAATGGCTTTAAATCAGCGTCCAGAAATTCTGTATGCACAAAGTCCACTAAACACTAATTATCCACAATTTGAGTTGGATATGAATATGGTTTTAGCTAAACAAAAAGGTGTGTCGCCAGCAGATGTGTTTGCAACTTTAAATGGGTATATTGGAGGAAGCATTGCGGGAGACTTCATTAAATACGGTAAATATTATCGTGTTATGGTACAAGCTGATGCTAATGCGCGTGCAAGTAAACAAGATTTAAATGCGATGTCGGTTAGAAATAATCAAGGACAAATGATACCAATCACCCAGTTTGCAACATTAAAAAAAGTAAGTGGTCCACAAGCAGTTAGTCGATTCAATTTATTTAATTCAGCCATGGTAAGTGGTGCTCCAAAACCGGGTTATAGTACAGGAGATGCTATTAATGCTGTTAAAGAAGTTGCAGCACAAGAACTGCCAGCTAATTATGACATTGATTGGTCTGGTTTAACACGAGAAGAAATTAGTTCTGGCTCGCAAACAGGAATGATTTTCGCTATAACCATTATTTTTGTGTTCTTATTATTAGCAGCTCAATATGAAAGTTATGTGTTACCATTTTCTATTTTAATTTCATTACCTGTAGGTATTATGGGGGCATTTTTAACACAGTGGTTGTTTGGATATGAAAATAATATCTACTTTCAAATTGCTTTAATAATGTTAATTGGATTACTCGCTAAAAATGCGATTTTGATTGTAGAATTTGCGTTACAAGAAAGGCATAAAGGACATAGTATAGCTAAAGCAGCAGTTATAGGGGCTAAAGAACGTTTACGTCCTATTTTAATGACTTCTTTCGCTTTTATATTAGGATTAATGCCATTGGTCTTATCAAGCGGGGTTGGAGCCAACGGGAACCATTCTTTAGCAACAGGAGCAGCTTTTGGAATGTTAATAGGAACATTCTTTGGAGTCATTATAATTCCAGTATTGTTTGTTATTTTTCAAAACATTCAAGAAAAAATAAAACCAATAAGCTTTGATGAGGGTATTACTCAAGAAATAGATTAATTAAATATAAAGTTTTAAGATGAAACGAATTAACATATATATTGCTTTGGTAATGCTCATCACACTAGCATCGTGTAGTAGTTACCAAAGTTACACAAGAGTTAATCCTGAAAAGGTGGAGGCTTACAGAAATGCAAAACAATCTGCAGACACATCCTCTATTGCAACACTAAACTGGAAAACGTTTTTTCAAGATGAAACCTTAATTATGCACATAGATAGTGCTTTGGTAAACAACTTAGATATGCAACGTACACAGCAAAACCTAAGTATCGCACAATCGTTGGTAAAACAATCAAAAGCTGCATTAGGACCAGCAGTTAATGCAGGAGTAACCTACACACGTCAAGAGCGCTCAGGAGAAAGTGCTATAGGACAAGTATTAGGAAGTGGTGGTATTGATGATTGGACATTGGGCCCAAATCTCTCATGGGAATTGGATATTTGGGGACGATTAAGTAGCCAAAAACGTGCGGCCATAGCAAGATATTATCAAACCGAAAATGTACAACGCTTGGTGCAATCGCAAGTGGTAAATGCTGTGGCTAGTTTTTATTACACTTTACAGTCTCTAGATGCACAAAAGGGTATTGTAGAGCAAACCATTAAAAATAGGTCTGAAGGTATTGAAACCTCAAAAGCCTTAAAGGAATCAGGAAGCCTTACCGAAGTTGCTGTAAAACAAACCGAAGCACAATTACTAACAGCAAAAGCTATTTTGGTAGATATTGAAAATCAAATCAATATTACTGAAAATGCGTTGCGTGTTATTTTAGGAAAAGCACCAGGGACTATTAATCGTAATCCGTTTCCTGAAAACATAAATAATGATGAATTATTAAAGATAGGTGTACCTATTCAGATGTTGAATAACAGACCAGATGTTTTGTTGGCGGAATATGATTTGGTAGAAGCTTTAGAACTAACCAATTCTGCACAAGCGAGTTTTTACCCAACTTTGAGGATTACTGGGAATGGCGGACTGAATAGTCAGAATTTTTCAGATTTATTTAATGCCAATGCCTTGTTTGCTAATATTACAAGTGGATTATTGCAACCTATTTTCAATCAGCGAAAATTAAAAACCCAAAAGGAAATTAGATTAAGCGAACAAGAAATTGCTGCTTTAGATTATAAAGAAAGTGTACTGGTAGGCTATCAAGAAGTTGCTAATGCTTTAAGTAATATAGATGCGAGTAAACAGAAATTGGTCTATAAAAGCCAAGAAAAAGATGCTTTAGATATGTCTTTAGAGTTTTCCGAAGAACTACAAAAACAAGGCTTTGTTAACTATTTAGAAATTCTTCGTGCAAGAGACCTTACACTTAATGCAGAATTAGAAATCATTAATTTAAAGTTAACGCAACTTATTGGGCAAAATAACCTGTACAGAGCTTTAGGTGGTGGTTGGAGATAAGAATATGAAAACTAAAGAGTATTTAGTACAAGTTGCAAAAGAAAATTTTGTAGCCTTTGGGAGCAAGCACATTACTATGGATGAGCTAGCAATATTATTGGGCATCTCGAAGAAAACGATTTATACATATTTTTCTACAAAAGAGGATTTAGTGGTAGAAAGCATAAAAAAATTAGTGTGTGAATTTAATGCAGATATTGCTCCTATTTTAAGTTCAGATAAAGAAGCATTAGATAAAATAATTGCGGTGTATGAAGTTGCTTTTGACTACATAAGTAAGTTTAAACCATCCTTTGTGTTCGGGTTAAAAAAATATTATCCAGAAGCATATAACACCTATAAAAGGGCTACCGAAAAAATTGTTTTTACAGAAGTATTTTTATTATTAGAAGAAGCTAAAAAGAAAGGAAGAATACGTGGAAATGTTAATTTAATTTTATTCAGTAAGCTTTATTTATATGAGCTAGAAAATAGACTTTTTAATACAGACAGATTGTTTGAAACATACTCAAAAGAAGAGTTATTAGAATATATGATTATTAATAATCTAAACTCAATTACAGTCGTAAAGGACAATTAAACCCATTTACGGTTTTATAGTCAGATCATCTATTTGAGAAATATTTTACGTAGAGGGCACTTGTAATGCCTATACTAAAAATCACCTTTAAGTGTAAGAATAACAGAGTGATAAGTTAAGTTTTTGAAAAAAGTTTCAAAGCTCCTATCTAATAAGAATATTAATAATCACGTAAACTAACTATAATTAATTACTTTTAAGGCTATTATCATTGATTTTGAGAGTGAATGGCCAATAAAACTATAGGATACGAGCTTACTACACCAGATAAGTTTTTTGTTGAAATTAATAAAATACTACCATCTTATATTCAAGATAACGAATTCATTTTAAATGATGTTTTTGGTAAAGGAAAAGTACAGTATCTTAAAGTGCATAAAGGGTTGTGGGCACAACAAATAGACTATAGATTGCATGAAGATTTAGAACTTTTTCGTGTAGCTAAGGCAAAGAATGATTATTTTTTAATAGACTTTTATTTGTCAGATACTGAAATTATTAGAGAGTCTGAAGGCAAGGTGTTTAAACAGAGTTTTGAAGATGTTAATATGGTATTATCTTCATCAAAAACTGAGTCAAGAGCACTAATACCAAAACATAAAAGAGTTAAAATTTTTAATATACTTATGTCTCGAGATTGGTTACTTCAAAATGTTTTAGAAGATCATGAAGGTTTAAAAGAGTTTTTCATGAGTGATAATCCAATTTATCTTTCAGAGAATTTAGACTTTAAGCTTAAGGATTTCTTAAAACAAATCGATTTTAATAAAAATAATAAACTCTCTTCAATATCTATTATTATTCAAATCATTGATTATTTATTTGTCCAATTTAATAAAAGAAAATTAATAACTGACCAAACAAACATTCATCCAGATGATTTAAATAGGTTATTAAAAGTAAAGGAAGAGTTAGATGCAAATCCTCAAAAGGAAATTTTACTAAAAGAACTTTCTGTAGCTGCTGATATGAGTTTGTCAAAATTCAAACGTTTATTTAAAATAATATTAGGGACCACACCATATAAATGCCATTTACAAGTTAAAATGGAAAAGGCAATGGAAACCTTAGTTCAAGGACGCTATTCGGTATCAGAAACAGGGTTTTTAATGGGGTATGCTAACTTGAGTCAGTTTTCAAAGGCATTTAAAAATCATTACGGAATTTTACCAAGTGAGGTAAGGGTTCAATGAGTTGTGTTTTTTGTTATGTTATTTTCTAAATAAATCTAAGTGATATAGCCTATTTATTCGGATACTTTTTAAAGTAATTATGTATATTTGCTGAAAAATTCTTAAAAATTAAAGAATGTCGATTAAAGATTTATATTCAAGTGGATTTGTTGCAAGAAACCAAGGGCATTTTGCAGCTATTGTACGTGTTGCCTTAAGTGATGGTATTGTTACTGCAGAAGAAGAGCAATTTTTAAAAAGATTAGCCTCTAAATTAAGTATTGATGAGGTTGCTTATCTTGAGATATTAAAAACACCTACAAACTACCCAATTAACCCACCTACAACTTACAATAGAAGGTTAGAGCGTTTATTTGATTTGGTAAGGATTGTATATGTTGATTTAAATATAAAAGAAAAACAAATAGCAATGCTTGAGCGTATTGGTGTAGGTTTAGGGTTTGCACCAGCAAATGTTGAATTTATTGTTAGAAAAGCATTACAGTTAATAGGAGAAGGAGTTTCTGATGTTGATACATTTTCAGAAGAAATTAAAAACATGAACAGATAAGTTTCAATTACTTATTTGTATGATATAAAAAAACCACGCTTTTTAGCGTGGTTTTTTAGTAGTATATATTTAGAGCTTATTTGTAGGTTTCCATAAATTCCTCAGATTTTTCTACCATTTTTAAACTTCCTGTATAAAAAGGAATACGTTGGTGTAATTCTGTTGGTATAATGTCTAGTACACGAGTAAATCCATCACTAGCTTTTCCACCAGCTTGTTCAGCAATAAATGCCATAGGGTTGCATTCATAAAGCAAACGCAGTTTTCCGTTTGGAGCAGTTTTGCTTCTTGGGTAAATATAAATTCCTCCTTTTAATAAATTTCTATGAAAATCTGCTACTAAAGATCCGATATATCTTGCGGTATAAGGTCTATCACCTTCTTCTAATTTACAGTACTTTAAATATTCTTGCATTCCTTTTTGAAAGTGTGCAAAATACCCCTCACTTACAGAATATATTTTTCCTGTTTCTTTAATTTTCATATTTGGGTGAGACAAGTAAAAAGTTCCAATAGCAGGGTTTAATGTAAATCCGTTTACACCATCACCAGTAGTAAAAACCATCATAGTAGATGTTCCGTATGCTACATAACCAGCGGCAACTTGATTTTTCCCAGGCTGTAAGAAATCCTCCATAGTAACCGGAGTTCCAACAGGGGTAACACGTCTATAAATAGAAAATATTGTTCCTACGGAAACATTTACGTCAATGTTTGAAGAGCCATCAAGCGGATCCATCATTAATACATAATTGTTTTCATTTTTTTTGTTACTTCCTTCAACAATAACAAAATCATCTTCCTCTTCAGAAGCAATACCACAAACAATTTCTCTGTTTATTAGTGTTTCTTTAAAAATATCATTGGCATACACATCAAGTTTTTGTTGCGCTTCCCCTTGAATATTAATTTCACCCGCAGCACCAGTAATATCAACTAAACCCGCTTTTCTGATTTCATGATTTACAACTTTTGCAGCAAGCCTTATAGAGTTTATTAACCTTGAAAGTTCACCAGATGAATATTTAAAACTATTTTGGTTTTCAATAATAAATTCGCCTAATGTTTTGTGTTTGTTAGTCATATGTAGTAGTGTGTCTTAATTGTTGCAAAACTACACAAAATATTTAGGGTTTTTTAATTAAGAAATTAAAAGTTTGATGCTTAACACATTTTTAAAAGAACTACTTTAGCAAACGCCTTCCCTTTGTTTTTGTTAATTTAAAATTGCATATTAGACTGCTTAAAAATGTAGGTGTAAATTAGTGAGGATATAAACTGAGTTGTTATGGAGTTTAATATAAGAGATGTAAAACGAGATGATTTACCGTCAGTATTACAGTTAATACAAGAATTAGCAGATTTTGAAAAAGCAGCTAATGAGGTAAAAATTACTGTAAGTGAACTGATAAAAGATTTTGAAAACAACCTTTTTAATTGTTTAGTTGCTGAATTTGATACAGAAATTATTGGTATAGCTTTGTTTTATAACAGGTATTCTACCTGGAAAGGAAAAACAATTCATTTAGAAGATTTAATTGTAACACAAAAATACAGAAGTAGAGGTGTAGGTAAAGCGTTACTTAATGCTGTAGTTGCTATAGCAAAAAAAGAAAAACTTAGACGAGTAGAGTGGAATGTACTAGATTGGAATACGTCTGCAATTACATTTTACAAAAATGTAGGTGCAAATGTGTTAGAGGATTGGTTGGTTGTACAATTAGATGAAAACGGAATAGAGAATTATTAAATATGCGTGTATTTAAGTTTGGAGGCGCGTCTGTAAAAGATGCTGCTGGAGTAAAAAATTGTGTTGAAGTCTTAAAAAAAGTAGGGCACCAAGAAGTTGTAATGGTGGTTTCTGCGATGGGTAAAATGACTAACAAACTTGAGTTAGTTGTTGATTGTTATTTTAATAAAAAAAATGAATTATCGGCAGCTATTGACGAAGTTGTAGTTTTTCATAATACCATTTTAGTCTCCCTATTTCCTAATCAATCACATGTTGTTTATCAGAAATTTAAAGGAATAATTAATCAATTAAAAGATGTGTTAAGTAGGAATAAATCGCCAAATTACAGTTTTGTATATGATCAAGTTGTAAGTTTTGGAGAGCTTTTGTCAACAACAATAGTTTCAAGTTATCTAACAGAAATGCATATTGAAAATGAATGGCTTGATGTAAGAAATGTTATAAAAACAGACGAAAAATATAGAGATGCCAATGTGCAATGGGACATTACTCAGAAAAACATAACATCAGGTGTAAATAAAAAAACACTAACTATTACTCAAGGGTTTTTAGGATCTGATAAAAATAACAATACAACAACTTTAGGTAGAGAAGGTAGTGATTATACAGCAGCAATTTTTGCATATTGTTTGAATGCCACTAATGTTACGGTCTGGAAGGATGTTCCTGGAGTACTTAATGCTGATCCAAGACATTTTGAAAAAACAGAATTACTACATCAAATATCTTATGAAGAAGCTATCGAGCTAGCTTTTTATGGCGCATCAGTGATTCATCCAAAAACATTACAACCATTGCAACGCAAAGAAATTCCGTTGTTTGTTAAATCGTTTTTAAATCCAGAAGCCAATGGAACTTGTGTAGGTAAAGGCAAGCAATTAGATCCTTTTGTACCATGTTTTATTGTTAAGAAAAATCAAGTGCTCATTTCTTTATCGTCATTAGATTTTTCATTTATTGTAGAAGAAAATATAAGCGAAATATTTGCGTTGTTACACCAGTATAAGTTAAAAGTTGATGTCATACAAAATTCAGCAATTAGTTTTACTGTTTGTGCAAATGATACTTATGGAAATATTGAAGTGTTGTTACAGCAATTAAGGTCAAAGTATAGGGTTACTAGTAATTCAGGAGTGTCTTTATATACAATCAGACATTTTAATAAACAGTCTTTAACAGAAGCTATTAAGGATAAAGAAGTGTTGTTTAAGCAAGAAAACAGAAAAACATTACAATTAATCACAAGAGAATAATTTTTTACCAGTATATAAAGCTGTACTTTTTTTAAGTACATTTGATAATTAGTCAATAAGCAATGGGATTAGTAACTTCAAAGGAATTAGCAAAAGCAATTAATCCTGATAAAATAGGTTTTATCGGGACGTTTATTGGTTGGTTATTAATTAAAGTTTTGAGAATAGACGTTATAAATAAGTTTTATGATAAGAACAAGCATTTAAAAGATGTTGAGTTTTTAACAGCTATTTTAACTGAGTTTCAAATTAAATTTGAAATACCTGAAGAAGATTTAAAAAGGATACCAAAGGAAGGAGGGTTTATTACAGTATCAAACCATCCGCTTGGAGCAATTGACGGTATTTTGTTGTTGAAAATAATTTTAGAACGGAGAACTGATTACAAAATTATGGCCAATTTTCTATTGCATAGAATTACGCCATTGAAACCATACATCATGCCAGTTAATCCTTTTGAGGACAGAAAGGATGTTAAATCAAGCGTTGGAGGTTTTAAACAAGCAATTTCTCATATCAGATTAGGAGCGCCGTTAGGTGTATTTCCTGCAGGCGAAGTGTCTACTAAAAAAGAAGGTGATTTAGTGGTAGATAAACAATGGGAGCCAGCAGCAATGAAATTAATTCAAAAAGCACAGGTGCCAATTTTACCAATTTATTTTCATGCTAAAAACAGCAGTTTTTTTTATAAGTTGTCCAATTTTAGTGGTGTATTAAGGTCTGCTAAGTTACCCTCGGAAATTTTAACTCAAAAGCATAGAGTGGTAAAAATAAGAATAGGTAAAGCTATTCAGGTAAAAGATCAAAATGAGTATAAGGAGCTTGCTGAATTTACAAGTTTTATAAGAAAGAAAACATATATGCTGGCAAATCCTTATGAAAAGGAGCAGGTGTCATTAAAAGATGTTGCAACATCTACAATTAAAAAAACAATAACACCGCCATCTGCGCCAAAAAAAATTGTAACATCTATTAGTAGTGAGTTGATTGCTCAAGAAGTTGAAAATTTAAGAGGTTATGATTGTAGGTTGTTACAAAGTAAGAATTATGAAGTGTTTTTGGTTTCGGCAGATAAAATACCAAACATATTAAAAGAACTAGGAAGATTACGTGAAATTACATTTAGAGAAATAGGTGAAGGAACCAATAATGCTATTGATCTAGATTCATGTGATAGTTATTACCACCACATGTTTTTATGGGATAATGCCACAAAAAAAATTGCTGGGGCTTATAGAATGGGACTAGGGTCTAAAATTTTTGCAAAGTACGGCATTGATGGTTTTTACTTACAAGATTTGTTTAGGTTTGAGCCAGAACTTTATGGTATGATGAGTGAATCTATTGAAATGGGGCGTGCTTTTATTATAAAAGAATACCAGCAAAAACCGATGCCTTTATTTCTTCTTTGGAAAGGAATTGTACATACCACGTTACGTTTTCCTGAACACAAGTATTTAATTGGTGGAGTTAGTATAAGTAATCAGTTTTCTTCATTTTCAAAATCATTAATGATTGAATTTATGAAATCTCATTATTATGACCCTTACATTGCACAATATATCAGGCCTAAAAAAGAATTTAAAGTTCAGTTAAAAGATGCTGATAAAGATTTTGTTTTTGATGAAACAAAAGCCGATTTAAATAAATTTGATCGTGTAATTGATGAGCTTGAGCCTGGCTTAAGAATACCAGTTTTGTTAAAAAAATATATTAAGCAGAACGCAAAAGTTATCGCTTTTAATGTTGATCCGTTGTTTAATAACGCTGTAGATGGTTTGATGTATATTAAAATAGCTGATTTGCCAGAAAGTACTGTTCGTCCTGTTATGGAAGAGTTTCAAGCTGAATTGGAACGGAAGTTTATGGAAAACAACGGAAATTAATATTTTAATTTCCGTTGTTTTCTGGACTTATAAGTATTCTACTATAAATTTATTACAATAGTCTTTGATTTCATTTCTTGCTTTTTCAAAAGCATCGTGAGTTTCCTCTTGTGATCCTTCAATTTTTGATGGATCAAAGAAATTTTGATGTAATCTAACAGCTTTTTTACTTGGTATAAATGGGCAGTTTTCATTAGCGTGGTCGCAAACTGTAATGATGTAATCAAATTCTACAGTATCATATTCAGTAACTAAATTAGAAGTGTGGTTAGAAATGTCAATACCATCTTCTTTCATTATAGCTATAGCTTTTGGGTTTACACCATGGGTTTGAATTCCGGCACTATAAACAGTTGCTTTTTCAGCTCCTAAAAGATTTAAATAGCCGTGAGCCATTTGACTTCTACATGAGTTTCCTGTACAAAGGACTAATATATTTTTCATTGATTTATTTTTTAATTAACAGCATCCAGAGTTTGGTGAACAACTAAGGTTAGGTTCTTCAATGTTTTCAGGAACACCACATAACTCATTTGCTTTGCATGCTGTTTGTTCAACAGCCAACTTAATAATTAATTGATGGTCTTTTATTAAGTAATCATTAATAAATAACTGTGCTGTATGAAAAGTTGCGTTACTGTATTCTATTTTTGTTTCTGCGTCTAAAACAAATGCTTTCATTTTGGCAACTTTATTCAATATTGTTAGTGCTTTATAAACTGTCATGTATTCTGTTTTTCCTAATTCTTCAGGACTTTCCCAAAGTTGGATAATGGTTTCTCGCCATGCATCTGTTTGAGCACCACAATCTACCGAATCTATAGTTAAATGTTTTACTTCTGTAATGTGGTAATTTGCACCTACTAGAAGATTTGGTGCGTATTCAAATATTAATGCTTTTTCTTTATGTGCACTTAATAGTGATAAAAATTCGTTTGTTTTCATGTGTTTATTTTTATATAGTTAACAGCAGTTTTGTTTAGTGGTTATAAAAAAGGTGTCTAATTGTTGTTTAACTAGA
Organism: uncultured Kordia sp.; assembly: GCA_913054565.1. GTDB lineage: Bacteria > Bacteroidota > Bacteroidia > Flavobacteriales > Flavobacteriaceae. The sequence goes on from CAJXHW010000007.1 coordinate 15,115, forward strand.
TTCCATTGTTTGATATTAATGCAATAGCACATTTTTTTACCTTCAATTTCTCCTTGAATTAAATTGTTTTTTTTCAATTCTTTTAAATGTTGTGATATGGTAGCTTGCGCTAGTCCAATTTCTTCAACTAAATCATTGCAAATACATGATTTTTGGTTGCTAATGTATTGCAGTATTGCTATCCGTGCAGGATGCCCTAAAACCTTGCATAAGGTTGCTAAGTTGTTTTGATTGTCTGTAAATATTTGTGATTTCGTAAGTCCCATTATAATATCTTTATATTGCAATATTACGATAATAAAATTAAATAAAAAAACTCATCTTAAAAAAACGAGTTTTAGGGTGGTGTTAGAACCAACCTTTGTGATTAAGTTGGTATATTTCAATAAATTCTTCGTCAGATTTGGTTAAGTATATGATTCCTTCAATCAACCCGATAATTCCCATTACTCCAGCACCAATACCACAGGTTAATACGGATCCTAAAAGCATAATTAAGCCTTCTTTTTGATAACCAAGTACAAATTTATGTATGCCAAGCGGACTTAATAAAATTCCTAATATTCCTGCAATAACACGTTTGCTTTCTATGTTATTTGGTGTTTGATGAATTGTTTTTCCGTTTTCGTCTATAATTTCCATATTAATATTTTAAGTGAGTTTATTTAAAAGCTTTGTCAATTGGCTCCCAAAGTACTATTTTATTCCCTTCAGGATCAAGTATCCAACCAAATTTGCCATAATCATATTCTTCAATGTCACCAATAACAGTAACACCTTCTTCTTTTAAGGTAGCCAAAAGAGTTTTTAAATCATGAACTCTAAAGTTCATCATAAAATCTTTTTTACTTGGTTCAAAATAGGTGGTGTCATTTTTAAATGGACTCCATTGAGTTGAAGCGTCATTATCATTTTCATCTTTCCACCAAAAAGTACAGCCATAATCATCAGTATTTAGGCCAAGGTGGTTTTTATACCATTTTTTTGTTTCTGTAGGATTTTCTGATTTAAAGAAAATCCCTCCAATTCCTGTGACTCTTTTTTTCATAATGATTTTGAGTTAAAACTTTGTGTATAAATCTATAAAAATAAAGGAGGTTTTCAAAATTGATATATGATTTTATTTACAATTGTTTGAGCGAGTTTAATTTTACTTTCAACGGTCCATCCAGCTACATGAGGAGATAATATGACGTTTTCTGAATTTATTAAATACTCAAATGCTTTGGGCAATGTTTTGTTTTCAAACAAGTTTTCAAACGATCCTTTTTCATATTCTAAAACGTCTAATCCAGCGCCTAAAATTTTCCCAGACTCTAAGGCATCAGTAAGATCAGCCGTGACAACTGCAGAGCCACGAGCGGTGTTAATTAGCCAAAATGATTTTGTGCAATTATTAATAAAATCAGCATTAATCATATTGTGAGATTGTGTGTTAAATGGCGTATGAATACTAATCACGTCAGATTGTTGTTGTAATTCTTTTAAGGACACCTGTTTACAGTTGTCATCACCAACATTGTTTTTAATATCATAACAAATCACAGACACATCAAAACCCCGTAATTTTTTAGCAAATGATTTTCCCATGTTACCGTAGCCAATTAGTCCAACAGTTTTACCATCTAACTCAATACCTCTATTATCCTCTCGTAACCATTTACCTTGTCGTATTTCTTCATCTGCTTTATTAAGTTTGTTAAAAAGAGAAAGCAACATCCCTAAAGCATGTTCGCCAACAGCATTTCTATTGCCTTCTGGGGCTGCAATTAAAATAATGTTTTTACTTTTTGCGTACTCACAATCAATACTTTCAAGTCCAGCTCCAACTCGTGCAATAAACTTTAAGTTTTTGGCTTTGTCAATAAATTGCTTATCAATTTTAAATCGACTTCTTATTACAATGCCATCATAATCATGAATCTTAGTTTCAATATTAGTTTTTGTAGAGGTGTAATCTTCATGGTTAAGATGACCTAAATCGTTTAACTGATTAATTAATAATTCATGATTGGAATCTAAATGTAGTATTGTCATGCAGTTGGGTTTTATAATCCCAAATGTACAAGGATTTTTATAAAAATCCTGTTT
>CAJXHW010000008.1 GCA_913054565.1 uncultured Kordia sp.
GATGCAGGTATAAAAAGAAAGCCTTCGATTTCTCGAAGGCTTTCAATATGTATAAAACTCAAAGAATTATTTCTTGAATTTTGAGTATTTTGTCTTGAACTTATCAATACGCCCTGCAGTATCTACTAACTTAGATTTACCTGTATAGAAAGGGTGAGATGTTCTTGAAATTTCTAATTTGAATAATGGATACTCAACTCCGTCTACTTCAAGAGTTTCTTTTGTATCTACAGTAGACTTAGTTAAGAACACATCATCATTTGACATATCTTTAAATGCTACTAATCTATAATTTTCTGGATGTAAACCTTGTTTCATTTTCTTAATCTTAACATTTTCGAGGTGCAAATATATTACTTTTAATCTATTTCAAAAAACTTATTAGTAAAATATTTTAAACTTTTTTCTGTAACGATTTACTACACTTGTTAACTGATAAAGCAAAACTAATTAAATTATGAAAGATAACGCAAATTCAACAAAAAACATTGCATTAAATTATGGGCTAATTTTAGGGTTCACAACAGTTTTAATTTCTGTTGCAACCTATATTATTGATATGCCCTTAAAAACAGGATGGATTAGTGGCTTATTAGGTATTATTGTCATGATTGCCTTGATTGTTTTAGGTATAAAAAAATATAAAGAAGGTAATGACGGATATGTTTCATTAACTGAAGCGTTAAAAGTTGGTATTGCAATAGCACTAGTAGGTGGTATTATTGGATCAATTTACCAATTAGTATTCTTATCTTATATTGACCCAGAATATATTTCTAGAGTTCAAGAATTACAACTTGAACAAACTTTAGAGCAAAACCCAGAAATGTCTGATGAACAAATACAAATGATGAAAGACATGGGGTCAAAATTCTCATCACCATGGATCTCATTTGCTGGAGCATTAATCGGGAACTTATTATTCGGATTCATCTTCTCATTAATTGGTGGATTGATTTTGAAAAAAGACAAAACAACAATTTAATTTCAGCCCTTTTTAAAAGATATGAATCTCTCTATAATCATTCCGCTTCTTAATGAAGACGAATCATTAACAGAATTACATCATTGGATTATGCAAGTTATGCAATCCAATGGGTATTCATATGAAATACTCTTTATAGATGATGGTTCAACAGACAATTCATGGCAAGTTATCAATCAACTTTCAGCAAAAAACCCTAACGTAAAAGGCTTAAAGTTTTTACGTAATTACGGAAAATCACAAGCATTACATTTAGGTTTTGAAAAAGCTCAAGGTAATGTAGTTATTACAATGGATGCTGATTTGCAAGACAACCCTGAAGAAATACCCGAATTATACAACTTAATTGCTCACCAAGGTTTTGATTTAATTTCTGGATGGAAAAAGAAACGTTATGATTCAATTTTCGCAAAAAACTTACCCTCTAAGCTATTTAATTGGTGTGCTCGTAAAACCTCTGGTTTAAAATTACATGATTTTAATTGTGGCTTAAAAGCCTATAAAAATGAGGTTGTAAAAAATGTTGATGTGTATGGTGAAATGCATCGTTACATTCCTGTATTAGCAAAAAACGCTGGGTTTAAAAAAATTGATGAAAAAATAGTACAACATCAAGCACGTAAATACGGAAAAACAAAATTTGGGATGGACAGGTTTATTAATGGATTCTTAGATTTATTAACAATCTCATTTTTATCTAAGTTCGGGAAACAACCCATGCATTTATTTGGAGCATTAGGTACTCTCCTATTCTTTATCGGTTTTATATTTGCTTTTTATCTAGGTATTGATAAAATCATTTTAAACCCAACTGGACGGTTAATTACCCAACGACCACAATTTTACATTTCACTAGTTAGTATGATTATTGGATCACAATTATTTATTGCTGGATTTTTAGGAGAATTGGTGTTGCGTAACAATAAAAACCATGAACGTTATAAAGTTGAAGAAGAACTGAATATTTCTTAGGTATTTGATTACAAAATTGAAAACTGCAAATCCGTAATTCAAATTCATTACATTTGCATATTATTATAGTAAGAACAAACAATGATATACATAGCACCTGAAATTCTTGACGTTGCAAACACATGGCTAACACCTACTTTTGATGAAGATACACAACATCAAATAAAAGAACTTATTGCTAATAACCCTGACGAGTTAAAAGAAAGTTTTTATAAAAATTTAGCTTTCGGTACTGGAGGTATGCGAGGGATCATGGGAGTTGGCACAAATAGGATCAATAAATACACCTTAGGAAAAAACACACAAGGACTAGCTAATTATTTAAAGTACAAACATCCAAATAAAGACTTAAAAGTTGCTATTGCGTATGATTGTAGACATAATTCTGATAGTCTTGCAAAATTAGTTGCTGATGTCTTTTCAGCCAACAACATAAAAGTCTATTTGTTTTCAGAATTAAGACCTACACCAGAATTATCATTTGCAGTAAAGCATTTAGATTGCGATTGTGGAATAGTTTTAACAGCATCACATAATCCGCCAGAATATAATGGCTATAAAGTTTACTGGAATGATGGCGGACAAATTGTTCCTCCTCAAGACGGTGAAATTATAGAAGCAATCAATGCCGTTGATTATGCTAATATAAAATTTGACGCTAATACTAATTTAATTGAATCCATAGACAAAGACGTTGACGAGGCTTTTATAAACGCCTCTGTAGCTAACGGGAGTTTTGAAGGTACTGAGCGTAAAAACTTATCAATTGTTTTCACATCATTGCATGGTACTGCAATAACTATATTACCAGAAACTTTAAAACGTGCAGGATATTCAAATATTCACATTGTTGAAGAACAAGCACAACCTGACGGTAATTTCCCAACGGTTAAATCGCCAAATCCGGAAGAACCGGAAGCCTTAACAATGGCCATGGCGTTAGCAGAAAAAGTTAATGCAGATATCGTGATTGGTACAGACCCTGATTCTGATAGATTAGGAATAGCAGTGAGGGATAACAATAATAAATTAATTCTTCTAAACGGAAATCAGACCATGGTTGTTATGACTGATTTTTTAATTGGTCAATGGTTAAAACAAGGAAAATTAGGAGATACTGATTTTGTAGGCTCTACAATAGTATCAACACCAATGATGCAAGAACTTGCTGATTATTATGGTGTTGAATGCAAAGTGGGCTTAACTGGTTTTAAATGGATTGCTAAAATGATTAAAGACCACCCTAACCAACCTTTTATTGGTGGTGGTGAAGAAAGTTTTGGTTTTATGGTAGGTGATTTTGTTAGGGATAAAGACGCTGTTACTGCATCATTACTAGCTTGTGAAATTGCAAGTCAAGCAAAGTCTAACAATAGTACCTTTTATAAAGAATTATTAAAACTATATGTTACGCATGGGTTCTATAAAGAACATTTGGTGTCACTTGTAAAAAAAGGAATTTCGGGAGCAGAAGAAATAGCGCAAATGATGGTTGATTTTAGAGAAAAACCTTTGAAAAAAATCAATGGCTCTAAAGTTATTATGCTTGAGGATTACCAAGCGTCTACAATGAAAAACATTGTGACAGATAAAACCTACCCACTTGACATTCCAAAATCTAACGTATTAATTTATTATACAGAAGACGGTAGTAAAATTGCGTGTAGACCTAGCGGAACAGAACCAAAAATTAAATTTTACATCAGTGTAAAAAACACTTTAAAAACGGTTGATGATTTTGAAAAAATTAATTTACAATTAGACGCAAAAATAGACGCTATAATTAACGATTTGAATATCTAATAAATGAAGAGAATTATAAACAGACTATTGCCGTTTATTAAACTGTACAAAAGAAATGTCATTCTTAATGTAATTTTTAACATTCTGAATGCCTTTTTTGCAACACTATCATTTATCTCTTTAATCCCGATGATGAAAGTTTTATTTGACAAAACTCAAGTTATCAAAGAGGCTCCAGTTTGGAAAGGTTTTTCAAATATTGCTACTTACGGAGAACAATTCTTGTATTACAACATCTCAAATTTACTAGAAAAAGGAAATGCCCAAATGGCATTGTTATTAGTTGTTTCGCTTGTAATTTCAACTTTTTTATTCAAAAACCTCTTTGGTTATTTAGCGGCACAAAACATGATGTACCTCAGAAATGGTGTACTTTCAAAACTCAGAAAAGTTCTTTATGAAAAAATAGTTGGCTTGCCTATTTCATTTTTCTCTCAAAAAAGAAAAGGAGATGTAATGGCTCGAATGTTAGGAGACATTGGTGAAATGCAAAACTCTTTTTTTATTCTTTTAGAATTAATAGTTAGAGAGCCTTTAACAATTATTTTCTCAATTAGTGCAATGTTTATGATTAGTGCTAAACTAACATTATTTGTTTTTATATTTTTACCAATTGCAGGCTTCGTTATCTCAATAATAGGAAAGAGTCTAAAGACTAGGTCATTAGAAGCGCAACAAGAATCTGGAAAACTGATTTCAATTGTAGAAGAAACATTGTCTGGCTTAAAAGTTATAAAAGGCTATAACGCTGAATCAAATTTTTTAAATAAATTCAACCAATCCATCCAAAGACTATTAAGACTTTCTAACAAAATAGGAAATAAAAATAATCTAGCAGGACCACTAAGTGAAACTATGGGTATTGCAGCAATAGCAGTTTTATTATGGTACGGAGGTAATTTAGTATTAGTAGACAAATCAATTGAAGGTGTCACTTTTCTTTCGTTTATGGGCTTAGCATATAATATTTTAACACCCGCAAAAGCAATAAGTAAAGCATCTTATCGTGTAAAGAATGGTATGGCTGCTGCTGAAAGAGTTTTTGAAATCATGGATCAAGAAACTAGTATTCCTGATTTACCTAACGCAAAAGAAATTGTTGGTTTTAACAAAACCATTAAACTTAAAAACATTTCTTTTAAATATGAAAACCAGTATGTCTTAAATAATTTTTCACTTGAAATTAACAAAGGAAAAACAATTGCTTTGGTAGGACAATCTGGAAGTGGTAAATCTACCATTGCAAATTTATTAACTCGTTTTTATGATGTAAACAAAGGTGAAATTTGCATTGATGGAGAAAACATTAAAAACACTTCTAAACATTCTCTACGCGCCTTAATGGGACTTGTTACTCAAGACTCTATTTTATTTAATGATTCAATTAAATACAACATAAAGCTTAGTAACCAAAACGCTACAGATGAAGAGGTTATAGATGCTCTAAAAATAGCAAATGCTTGGGAGTTTGTAAAAGAATTTCCTGATGGTATAAACACCAATATTGGTGATGGAGGTGGTAAACTGTCTGGTGGACAAAAGCAACGCTTGTCTATTGCAAGAGCAGTTTTAAAAAACCCACCAATTATGATTTTAGACGAAGCTACTTCTGCTTTAGATACTGAGTCGGAAAAACTAGTGCAAGTTGCGCTAGAAAACATGATGAAAAACAGAACCTCAATTGTCATTGCCCACAGATTGTCTACAATTAAGAAAGCTGATCTTATAATTGTTATGAAAAAAGGTGAAATTATTGAACAAGGAAACCACCAGGAATTACTTGAAAAACAAGGCATGTATAAAAATTTAGTTGAGATGCAATCAATCGCATAATATAAAAAGGGAGCACATTTGTACTCCCTTTTTTATTTCAACTCCCCCCAATCAAAAAAAATAATACAACATTCAATTAAACCATTTCTTATATTTAAAGTCTAAAAGGTTTTACCCTATAGATGAACGAACAGGAATTAATTCAATTACTAAAAAACCCAATTACTCTAAACAGTGCGTTTAAAGAACTTGTGAGTATTTATAAAGAACGGTTATACTGGCATATTAGAAAAATTGTAATTAATCATGATGACACAGATGACGTGTTACAAAATACATTTATAAAAATTTTTAGAAACATCACTAAATTTAATGAAGACAGTAAATTGTATTCTTGGATGTATCGTATAGCTACAAATGAAGCCATCACTTTTATTAATCAACGTGCTAAAAAAAACAATTCTACCACTGAAGAAATTCAACAAACAATACTAAATAACATCGTTTCAGATGATTATTTTGATGGCAACGCAGCTCAATTAAAATTACAAAAAGCTATAGCCACACTACCCCAAAAGCAACAATTAGTTTTTAATATGAAATATTTTGATAACATAAAATATCAAGATATGTCTGAAATTTTAAACACGTCAATTGGCGCTTTAAAAGCGTCATACCACCATGCCGTAAAAAAAATAGAAGTCTACATTAATAATAACTAATTATCTAAATTAAACCTTTGTATATTTATTGAGTCAAAGAATTAAATGAACACTAATAAAGCACCTATAAAAACCGGGTTTAAAACTCCAAAGAATTATTTCAATACTTTTGAAAGCAATGTTTTTGAACAAATAAATCTTGAAACAAAAACTGGATATACAGTTCCTGAAAATTATTTTGACTCTTTAGAGGATGAGGTCTTAAAAGAAATTTTCTCTGACAAAACAAAAGTTATATCATTAATCAAAAGAAAGCAACTGATTTACATTTCAACAATTGCTGCGGCTTTAGTATTTAGTTTATTTATTTTAAAACCATCTGATTTACAAAAAACAACTTTTGAAAATATTGAGTATACTGTTTTAGAAGATTACTTATCGATTGAGAAAATTGATATTTCTGCAAACGAATTGGCAGAACTATACAACATTAACTCCAACGATCTTGACGGTATTTCATTTTCTAACATTGATGAGAATAACATTTTAGAGTACCTTTCAGATGAAACTATATCTGAAGATTATTTTGATAACGAATTATAACAAATGACAATGAAAAATCTAGTAATAGCACTATTAATGCTTTGCATAAGCTCAGTTTTTGCTCAACATGAAAAAATTAAGACTTTAAAAATAGCGTATATCACTTCTGAATTAAATTTATCTAGCAGTGAAGCTGATAAATTTTGGCCAATCTACAACATGTCTCAAAAAAAAATGCATGAGTTAAGAGTGCAACTAAGGGATATTCACATAAAAATTGATCAAACATTTGAGACTATTTCTGAAGAGGAAGCTATTAAAATCTTAAATACCTCAACATCTTTAAATCAGAAAATACATCAAGAAGAAACAGCATTAGTTCAAAATTTATCGGGTATATTATCTGCCAAAAAAATTATTCAGCTGCTAAAAGCAGAAGATCAGTTTAAAAGAAAATTATTACGGAAATTTAAAGAAAGAAGACCTCCTTCAGTCAGAAACTCGAATAATAGAGGTCAATAGTTAAAGAGGACGTACAAGCTAATTATTTAAATTTTAAATGGGCTACACTACCATTTCCTGCAGCAAAAGCAATACTATCATTTAAAAACCGAAGTGTGTAAAACTTTTCATCACTTAAATGTTTCCAAGTTTCACCAAAATCAGGAGAATAATCTATTCCATCAACACCAAGGGCAACTAACTCTTTTCCGTTTTTATTAGGCACAAACTGCACACAACTTCTATAACCGGGCCCTTTACCTTTAGATACAACCTGCCATGTTTTACCACCATCAGTCGTTTTTATTTTATTTATAAAATTCGCTTCAGGTTTAGTATAATCACCACCAATTGCAAAACCTATACTTTCATTAAAAAAATCAACAGAATACACTCCTGTAGTATCTAACCCTTGAATTATTGGCGTTGAAAAAGATTCCCAAGTCTCCCCTTTGTCATCTGAATATAAAACCGCACTTACTTTTCCTCCAGTAGCCACCCAAGTTTTATCACCAACAATTGCAATATTTGTATCACTAGCAGCAAATGCTCCAAATGTTCCTTTTGGCAAGTTATCACAAGACGTTTTTTTCCACGTATCGCCACCATCTCTAGTTATAAGAATACTCAAACAATCATCTGTAGTATCTCCAATAGCAATTCCCTCTTTATTATTCCAAAACTCAATTGCATCATAAAAAACATGCTCATGTATTTCTTTATATACTAACACACCATCTTTATACAACAATGCTGGGTTTTCAATACTTACTGTAAAAACAGATGTATCTGTACATGCTAGCGCCCTTAAATTTGGATTGTAAACAGAATCCTTCTTAAATAGTTTTTTAAATGTGTTCTCTCCTTTTTTTAACCGAAATGTATTTCCTTCCGATGTTGCAATAACAACATCTTCTTCATTAATTTCTAAAGCTCTAACATTGAGCAATGAGTCTTTAGTAATTGTAGTTATAATAACACTATTAATTTCTTGATTAACTGCTTTTGGTTCTTTTTTACAACTAAAAACAGTACTCATTACAACACAAAAAAATAATAATCGACACATAACATTCATTTTTGGTAAATATACAATACTTTTGTAGGCTGATTTATACAATCATATAATTTATCCAAATGAGATTACACAGAAATTTAACTTACGCAGTAATTGATAGTATTAGAGACGTTTTCAATGACGATATGTACGCAGGAAAGGCTGTAGAACAAGCCTTAAGACGCGACAAACGTTGGGGTTCTCGCGACAGAAAGTTTGTTGCAGAAACTATTTATGATATTATTAGATGGAAGCGTTTATACGCAGAAATTGCAGAAGTTAACGAGCCTTTTACTCGTCCAAATTTATGGCGTTTATTTTCAGTTTGGTGTGTTTTAAGAGGAATTGAGTTACCAGATTGGAGTCAGATTGAACCAACACCTACAAGACGAATAAAAGGACGGTTTGATGAATTATCGAAAATCAGAAAATTTAAAGAGTCTATTCCAGATTGGATTGACGAACTTGGTGTAAAAGAACTTGGCGAAAAGGTTTGGACTAAAGAGATTGCTGCTTTAAATATACAAGCAGAAGTTATTTTAAGAACAAATACTCTTAAAACAACAAAGGAAGCTCTACAGGCAAAATTATTAGAAGAAGGAATTGAAACGGTAACTCTACCAAAACACCCCGATGCCATAAAATTAGTTGAACGTGCTAACGTTTTTAAAACAGATGCTTTTAAAATGGGCTGGTTTGAAGTTCAAGATGCGTCATCACAGCTAGTTGCTGCTTACTTAGATGTAGAGCCTGGAATGAAGGTTGTTGATACATGTGCTGGTGCAGGAGGAAAAACATTACATTTGTCTGCATTAATGCAAAACAAAGGGCAATTAATTGCAATGGATATTTACGAAAGTAAATTGCGTAAATTAAAGGTAAGAGCAAAACGTGGAGGTATTCATAACGTTACTTTAAAAACAATTGACTCTACAAAACCTATCAAAAAACTACATGATAAAGCTGACAGAGTCCTTATTGACGCACCTTGTAGTGGTTTAGGAGTTTTAAGACGAAACCCTGATTCTAAATGGAAGTTACAGCCTGAGTTTTTAGATAATATTAGAAAAACACAACAAGAAATATTGTGTAGTTATTCTAAAATGGTAAAACCTGGAGGAAAACTAGTTTACGCAACATGCTCTGTATTACCCTCTGAAAATCAAGATCAAGTCAAGCAGTTTTTAGCGACAAACGATGAATTTAAATTTGTATCTGACAAAAAAATATTATCTTCGCAAAGTGGCTATGATGGATTTTATATGGCATTATTAGAACGCAAAAAATAATACCCAAGAGATTTAGTGGTTTTTATCTCTTTAACAAAAACACTTAATTATGATTAAAAAAATTACTTTTTTGATGCTATTAGTATCATTTACCCTTCAGGCACAGACTATTCCTACTGGGTATTACGACCATGCATCAGGATCTACTGCTTACGCCTTAAAAACAAAGTTGAAAGAGATCATTGACAATGTAGACGATGCAACAATTACAGTAAATGAATACATTGCTACAGATGAAGGATATGCAGCATTATGGACAGCTTACCAAAATGTTAATAGTGGTGATAAAGATTTATATGCTTCCTATGAAAATGATGGCTCTCTTTTAGACATGTACTCAGAATTACCAACAGGCACTGACCCATATAATTTTACAATGGGTACAAACCAATGCGGCTCATACTCTGGTGAAAGTGACTGCTACAATAGAGAACATACTTTTCCCCAAGGTTTTTTCAATAGTGCAAGCCCTATGAAAAATGATTATCATTTTGTTGTTCCTGTTGATGGCTATACTAATGGACGAAGAGACAATAGACCTTACGGAAAAGTTGCTACAGCATCATGGACTTCTAGTAACGGATCAAAGTTAGGTTCTAGTGCCACACCTGGTTTTTCTGGAAACGTGTTTGAACCAATAGATGAATTTAAAGGTGATTTTGCAAGATGCTTGCTCTATTTTGCAGTTCGTTATGAAGACAAAGCTGTTGAAGCTAATGCTGGAGGAAGTTGGGATTTACACAGTGCAACTATAGACAACCCGATGGACGGATCTTCAGACCAATTTTATGAGCAATGGTATATTAATTTATTAATGACATGGCACTATCAAGACCTGCCTTCTCAAAAAGAATTTGATAGAAATGACAATGGTTTTAATCACCAAAATAATAGAAATCCATTTATAGATCACCCAGAATGGGTTAATGAAATTTGGACAAACACTTTAAGTGTAGAAAATTATGTTTCTGAAGACTTTAGCATTTACCCTAATCCTACTCACGCAGACCTTGTATACATCAACAAAGGAAACAACACCATTAAAAACTTAGAATTATATTCTATTAGTGGTAAGTTAATTTTAACAAAGAAAATCAACACTAATAACGCTATAATAACACTAGACAGCTTAAATTCTGTTGCCTCAGGAATGTATCTATTAAAAATACAAACTGATAAAAATACGGTTATTAAAAAATTAGTTATCAACTAACATTAAAAACACCTTGTTTATAAAGCGACTTTTTAGTCGCTTTTTTTATGCAATATAAACAACAAAAAATGTATTTTTGCATCTTTAACAACACAACAAAAACGTTAATAGATGATTCATTTCTTTGGAAACACAAACAGCACAGTATTTGCTGTACAAACAACAAAAGAACTTTCTAACGAAGCAATTGAAAAATTGACTTGGTTATTTGGTAATCAGCCAAAAATAAACGCGGCGTCTTTGGACGCTTTTTTTATTGGACCTAGAGCTGCAATGATTTCTCCTTGGAGTACAAATGCGGTTGAGATTACACAAAACATGACTATTGACGGTATTATCCGTATTGAAGAGTACAAAAGCACTACTGAAAACAATACTGATTTTGACCCAATGTTGTCTCAGAAATTTTCTGAATTAAATCAAGATATCTTCACTGTTAGTATAAAACCAGAAGCCGTGTTAGATATTGATGATATTGCGGCATACAACCAACAAGAGGGCTTAGCCTTAAGTAACGAAGAAGTTGAATACCTAGAAGGTATGGCTACTAAAATTGGTAGAAAATTAACCGATTCTGAAGTTTTTGGTTTCTCTCAAGTAAACTCAGAGCACTGTCGTCACAAAATATTCAACGGAACATTTGTAATTGACGGAGAAGAAATGCCTTCATCTTTATTCAAATTAATTAAGAAAACATCTGCTGAAAGCCCACAAGGAATCGTTTCTGCTTATAAAGATAATGTGGCGTTTATTGAAGGACCAAAAGTCACTCAGTTTGCTCCAAAATCAGCAGATAAACCAGATTTTTACGAAGAGAAAGAATTCAATTCGGTTATTTCATTAAAGGCAGAAACACACAACTTCCCTACTACAGTAGAGCCTTTTAATGGTGCTGCAACAGGAGCTGGTGGTGAAATTAGAGATAGACTTGCTGGTGGTAAAGGTTCTTTACCTTTAGCAGGAACCGCTGTTTACATGACATCATATTCTCGTTTAGAAGAAAACAGACCTTGGGAACAAGCAATGGACGAGCGTAAATGGTTATACCAAACTCCAATGGATATTTTAATTAAAGCATCTAATGGAGCATCTGATTTTGGAAACAAATTCGGACAACCATTAATTACTGGTTCTGTACTTACTTTTGAGCATGACGAAGATGCTAGAAAACTTGGTTTTGATAAAGTGATCATGCAAGCTGGAGGTATTGGATACGGCAAAGCAGAACAAGCCTTAAAAGATACTCCAGAAAATGGGGACAAAATAGTCATTTTAGGTGGTGAAAACTACCGAATTGGTATGGGTGGTGCAGCTGTATCTTCTGCAGATACTGGAGGAAACAGTGAAGGTATTGAATTAAATGCCATTCAACGTTCAAACCCTGAAATGCAAAAACGTGCTGCCAATGCCGTAAGAGGAATGGTAGAAAGTGATCTAAATCCTATTGTTTCAATTCATGATCATGGGGCAGGTGGTCACTTAAACTGTCTATCAGAATTAGTAGAAGATACCGGAGGAAAAATTGATTTAGATAAATTACCTGTTGGTGACCCTACACTATCTGCTAAAGAAATTATCGGAAACGAATCTCAAGAACGTATGGGATTAGTGATTGGCAAAAAAGATATTGATACCTTACAACGTATTGCAGATCGTGAACGTTCTCCAATGTATGAAGTTGGTGATGTAACTAATGACGATCGTTTTACGTTTGAATCTAAAACTACTGGTGAAAAACCAATGGATTTAGAACTGTCTGATATGTTTGGAAGTTCTCCTAAAACTATCATGACAGACAAAACAGTTGTTCGTAATTACGATGAACTTACTTACGATGTTAAAAACATTGACGATTACCTTAATCAAGTGTTACAGTTAGAGGCTGTTGCTTGTAAAGATTGGTTAACCAATAAAGTTGACCGTTGCGTTGGTGGTCGTGTAGCTAAACAACAATGTGTTGGTCCGCTACAATTACCATTAAACAATGTTGGCGTAATGGCGTTAGATTTTAAATCCACCGAAGGAGTTGCTACTTCTATTGGTCACGCCCCAATTAGCGCGCTAATTGACCCTGTTGCAGGAAGTAGAAATGCTATTGCAGAGTCTTTATCAAATATTATTTGGGCACCTTTAAAAGATGGATTATCTTCTGTATCACTTTCAGCTAACTGGATGTGGCCTTGTAAAAATGAAGGTGAAGATGCTCGTTTATACAAAGCAGTAAAAGGAATATCAGATTTTGCTATAGAACTAGGGATCAACGTACCAACTGGTAAAGATTCGTTATCTATGAAGCAAAAGTACCCTAATGAAGAGGTCATCTCTCCAGGTACAGTAGTTATTTCTGCAGGTGCTAATTGTAACGATATCAATAAAATTGTTGAGCCTGTTTTCAAAACAGGAAAAGGAAACGTATACTACCTAAACTTATCTCAAGATAACTTTAAATTAGGAGGTTCTTCTTTTGCTCAGGTTGTAAACAAAATAGGAAACGAAACATCTACTATAAAAGATGCTGCCAAGTTTAAAACAGCATTTAACACAATACAAGATTTGATTAAAGCAGATAAAATTGTTGCTGGTCACGATGTTGCTTCTGGAGGATTAATCACTACTTTATTAGAATTGTGTTTTGCCAACAATAACATTGGAGCTAACCTAGACTTAACAAAATTAGGAGAAGCAGACTCTATTAAAGTATTGTTCTCAGAGAATAACGGAATAGTTATACAATCTGTAGATAACAGTATCGAAAAAGTGTTTGCCGCTAATAATATTGAATTCTTTAATATTGGTGAAGTAACTGCTGCTAACGAAGTAAACGTCATTAACGGTTCAGATGCTTTTAACTTCAATATTGCTGAATTAAGAGATACTTGGTTTAGAACCTCAGCATTATTAGATGCTAAGCAATGTGCTAACAATAAAGGAGAAGAGCGTTTTATTAATTATAAATACCAAGCTTTAGACTACACCTTCCCTACTCAGTTTACAGGTAAATTAGCAGATGTTATTGGAACTCCCAAAGGAGACAGACCTAAGGCAGCTATTATCCGTGAAAAAGGATCGAACTCAGAAAGAGAAATGGCTAACGCTATGTATTTAGCTGGTTTTGATGTTAAGGATGTGCATATGACCGATTTAATATCAGGTCGTGAAACTCTAGAAGACATTCAGTTTATTGGTGCTGTAGGAGGATTCTCTAACTCAGATGTTTTAGGTTCTGCAAAGGGTTGGGCTGGAGCATTTAAATACAATGAAAAAGCGAACACTGCTTTAAAAAACTTCTTTAAGAGAGAAAATACATTATCTGTAGGTATTTGTAACGGTGCACAGTTATGGATGGAGTTAGATTTAATTAACCCTGATCATGATGTTCACGGGAAATTAATTCACAACGATTCTCAAAAACACGAGAGCAACTTTACTTCTGTAACAGTTCAAGAAAATAATTCAGTTATGTTAAAAACATTGGCTGGAACTAAATTAGGTGTTTGGATTTCTCACGGAGAAGGAAAGTTTAACCTACCAGAAAGTGAAGAAAATTATGAAATAGCTGCCAAATATGGTTATGATGGTTATCCTGCAAATCCAAACGGTTCTAATTATAACGTTGCTATGATGTCTTCAAAAGATGGTCGTCACTTAGTAACCATGCCACATATTGAACGCTCTATCTTCCAGTGGAACTGGGCTAATTATATAGATGGCAGGCAAGACGAAGTTTCTCCATGGTTAGAAGCTTTTGTAAACGCTAGAAAGTGGTTAGAGAACAAATAAAATAATCGACATACTTAATTATTAAGACCTCTCTCTTTTTATAAGTTGAGAGGTCTTTTTATTTTTACAGTACAAATCAAACTACAATATGACTTCTTTTCACTCCATCAACAATCAATTTCAACAGGTTTTACAATTAGCCACTAAAATTTGGAATGACAATTACAACGGTATAATAAGTCAAAACCAAATAGACTACATGCTTGATATGATGTATAACCCAAAAAGAATAGAACACGATTTAGATGAGGGCTATCAATGGGAGTTCATATCACATGACAATAAAGTTGTTGGCTACTTAGCTTACGTTGTGAAAAATGACAACAGAGTGTTTTTAAGTAAAATTTACCTCAAAACTTCAGCTCAAGGTTTAGGAATTGGTAAATTAGCACTACAACGTGTTAAAAATTTCGCTAAAAAAAATAACACTACTGCAGTTTATTTAACTGTAAACAAAGGTAACACCAAAGGTATTAGAGCGTATAAAAAATCGGGGTTTAGCATTATTGCAGAAGAAATTACAGATATCGGGAACGGATATGTTATGGATGATTATGTATTTGAGTATCAGATATCATGAATTATAACCTTCCTTTTTTTTAGTTTTGTTTGAAAAATTCCTTCAAATTTTCTATTTTGCAGAGCACTACCAAAACTTAAAATCCACATATGAACACTATTACACGTCTTTTTGACTTCCCATATTACCAGTTAGAAAAATTCAATCTTGACAAAGCTCTAATCACTAAGAAGAATGGTGAGTGGATTGCAACTTCTACTCAAGAATACCTTGATAAAGCAAATGCATTAAGTAGGGGTTTATTACGTTTAGGAGTAAAAGCAAATGATAAAGTTGCCATTATTTCTATGACGAATAGAACTGAATGGAATATTTGTGATATTGGGATTCTACAAATAGGTGCACAAGATGTTCCTATTTATCCAACAATCAGTCAAGAAGATTATGAGTATGTGTTAAACCATAGTGAAGCTACATATTGTTTTGTGTCGTGTAAAGAAGTTTTAGATAAAGTTAACGCAATTAAAAACAATGTACCTTCGTTAAAAGAGGTATACTGTTTTGACGAGATAGAAGGATGTCAGAATTGGAATAAAGTTTTAGAATTAGGAGCAGATAAAAGTAATCAAAACGAAGTAGAAGACAGAAAAAATGCTGTCACTACAGATGACTTAGCTACACTAATTTATACTTCAGGTACAACAGGTAGGCCTAAAGGTGTAATGCTAACACATAAAAACATTGTAAGTAATGCTTTAAATAGTGCTGCGAGATTACCAATTGATTTAGGACAATCTAAATCATTAAGTTTTTTACCAGTATGTCATATCTATGAGCGCATGTTATTATACATGTATCAATATTGTGGTACAAGTGTATATTTTGCAGAATCTTTAGAAACTATCAGTGATAATTTAAAAGAAATTAAACCAGACGTTATGAGTGCTGTTCCAAGGTTATTGGAAAAGGTTTATGATAAAATATACGCCAAAGGAGCTGACTTAACTGGTTTAAAAAAGAAATTATTCTTTTGGGCTGTTGAATTAGGGTTAGAATATGAGCCATACGGAAAGAATGGTGCATTATATGAGTTCAAATTAAAAATTGCTAGGAAATTAATATTCAGTAAATGGCAAGAAGCTTTGGGAGGAAACTTAAAAGCAATTGCTTCCGGAAGTGCCGCGCTACAACCTAGATTAGCACGTGTGTATAACGCTGCAGGAATACCCGTTATGGAAGGATATGGCCTAACGGAAACTTCTCCTGTAGTATCTGTTAACGATATGCGCCAAAACGGATTCAGAATTGGAACAGTTGGTAAATTATTAGCTGATACTGAAGTTAAAATTGCTGAAGACGGTGAGATTCTTGTTAAAGGACCACAAGTCATGAAAGGCTATTATAAAGATGAAGAAAAAACTAATGAAGTATTAAAAAACGGGTATTTCCACACTGGAGATATTGGAGAAATTGATGCAGATGGTTTTTTAAAAATAACAGATCGTAAAAAAGAAATGTTTAAAACTTCTGGAGGTAAATATGTAGCCCCACAAATTTTAGAAAATCAATTTAAACAATCACGGTTTATAGAGCAAATAATGGTTATTGGAGAAGGAGAAAAAATGCCAGCAGCCATTATACAACCTAACTTTGAGTTTATCACCGATTGGGCAAAAATTCATGCTATATCTATAGGAAACACCCCTGAAGAGCAAATAAAAAACAAAGAACTTATTGATCGGATTCAAAAGGAAATTGACCAACATAATACTAAATTCGGAAAATGGGAACAGGTAAAACGTTTTGAACTTACCCCTAATGTTTGGAGTATTGAAGCAGGACACCTTACGCCTACTATGAAAATGAAACGTAAAATTATTAAAGCAAAGTACCTTGAATTGTACAATAAAATTTACGACAAAAACTAATATATACTCTATTCAAATAAAAAAAGTTCCAATTAAGGAGCTTTTTTTTATTTAACATTATTTTATTATGCGCGCAT